>DASSEC010000281.1:0-3379 GCA_035696685.1 Candidatus Limnocylindria bacterium
AGTACCTCGACGAGGACGGGGAGCCGCGGAGCATTGGCTCGCAGGACGTGAATGACTACCTGCGTGAGATCACGGGCCAGGACTTCACCGCCAAGGACTTCCGGACTTGGGCAGGAACGGTCATTGCGGCGTGGGCGCTGAAGGAGTTCGAACAGGTCGACACCGAGGCTCAGGCCAAGCGCAACGTCGTGCGCGCCGTGGAGTCAGTGGCCGAGGAGCTCGGCAACACGCCAGCCGTTTCGCGCCAGTCCTACGTTCACCCCGACGTGATCGGCGCATACCTGGATGGCAACGTGGTCAGCGAGGCGCGGAAGCGTGCCGACCGCGCGTTGCGCACGAAGCTGGACGTCCTGGAACCAGAGGAAGCGGCGGTCCTGGCCCTCCTGCGACGCCGGCTCCAGGCGGAGGAGGAGCGGGCCGGCTAGGCGGCCAGCAGACGCTGCAGCGCGCGCTGGTAGTCGGCGTTCTCCGGCTTGAGGAAGACGGCCATCTCCAGGTGCCACCTGGCGAGCCTCCGATCCCCCAGCCGGACCTTGGACAGACCAAGCCCGAAATGCGCGTAATCGGCCAGCGGGTTCGCGTCGACCATCTGTTGAAAGGCATCGGCGGCGCGATCGTGCGCGCCCTGCTCGAAGTAGGCGCGACCCAGCGCTTCCAGGATGGAGGCCTTGCCGGGCTCCATCGCCAGGCAGCGCTCGAGCAGCGTGGCGGCCGCACCGGGATGATGCTCGGCCAGCAGCTTTGAACCGCGCTGAAAGAGCTCGTACGCCGACTCGCGCTCGTCGGGATCCATCGGCCTGCGGTTCTTAGGCGTGCAGGTCGACCCGCTCGAGGCGCGGGTTCTCCGTCCGGCCGGGAATCCGTCCCCGCTTCGAGACAGGGCGACCGTCGATCTCCTTGAGGTCGCCAGTGAAGTCGATGGGGCTGGCATCACTGATGGCCGAGCCCACCGCGAACGAGTCGACGGGTGCCTGGGCCTCCTTGAAGTAGCCGATGCGCTCCTCGTCCAGCCCGCCGGACACCACGATCTTCACGTGGTCGTGCCCCGCCTGGTCGAGCCGCGCGCGGACCTCCTTGACCAGGTCGGCCGTGACGCGGCCGCGCTCGCTGGGCGTGTCCAGCCGGACGCCCCAGAGCCGCTCTCCCAGCGCGTCGGCGACCCGCACGGACTCCTCCGCCTCGTCCTTGAAGGTGTCCACCAGCGCGATGCGTGGCACCTCCGGCTCCACGTGGCGGTCAAACGCCTCCACGGCCCGCACGGTGTCGCCGAAGATCAGGATCAGGGCATGGGCCATGGTCCCCGTCGGTGACAGCCCGGCCATCCGCGCGCCAGCGGGGGTCGAGACCCCGATGCAGCCGCCGATGACGCTGGCGTAGTCCATCTGGTCGGCCACGCTGGGATGCACATGACGGGCGCCGAAGCCGATGACGGGGATGGGCGCCGCCACATCCACGATGCGGCGCGCTGCGGTGGCCCATCCGGTGCACTGCGACAGGATGCCGAGCAAGGCTGTTTCGTACAGTCCGAAGGCGGAATAGCGGGCCGTGATGCGCATCACGACCTCCTTCGGCGCAATGCGGTCGCCGTCGTGGAGCGACTCGACCAGCGGATCGGGCTCGAGCTCCTTGCCGTTGCCCAGGATCTCGCGCAGGTAGGCGAGCGACTCCTCCGCGCCGCACAGGACGGCATGCTCGCGGGCGAAGATCTCCATGCCCACCACCGGGTCCAGCTGCTCGGCCGCCAAGATGCGCTGAGCACGATCGAAATAGATATCCGCGGTCTCGCCGGAGAGCACGTCGGCGGCCGGCTGGAAGCGAGGTCGCGAGGCCTGCGTCCGGGTCATGGGCCAGCAGTGTAGCTGTCGTTCCGCACCTGTCGACGTCGGCGCACCAGCCAGATGAGGCCGATCAACAGCGCGACCAGCACCGCCACGGCCGAAGCGAGCCGGACGAGCCCATCGCGACCGGCGTCCTGAAGCCGCTGCCGGGCATCAGTGGCCAGCTCGGATGCACCGACCAGGTCTCCTTCCGCAAATGCCGTGCGGGCCTCGTCGAGCTGGGCGGACGGGTCGTCACCGCCCAGGAGGCCAGCCTGCTCCAGCGGCGAACGCTGCCCCGTCACCAACCGCCTGGCGGTCGCGTAGTCGGTGACGAAGGCCTGCTCGGCGTCCAGCTCCGTTCGAGCGGCGTTGGTGCCGCCGCCGGTCCGATACTCGTCGCGCAGCCGGTCCGGCACGGTGAGGCCGGCTGCCCGCGCCGTCGACAGCAGCTCGTCGCGGTCGGAAAGCCAGCGCTTGACCTCGCCGATGGCCGCCAACGCATCGTCGAAGCGCCAGCCGGCCAGCGCCAGCCGAACCGGCTCGGGAACGCCCCACTCCCCGGCGGCCTGGGCGAGCTGGGTGGCCTCTGCCCGCGCCTCCTGCCGCTGGGGCAGGAGCTGGCTGGTCGCGTCGTCGAAGACCCAGCGGTCGAAGACGGCGCGGAGGTCCTTGCCGCTCACAGCCTCCAGCTGGTCCAGCAGGTGACGGGAGTCGGCCGGGACACTGGCCAGCTGGCCCGGCGTCGGGGTGATGTCGAGGGGCTGGTAGCCGTCCAGCCCGGCAGCGAAGCGACGCCACGCGAGCCGCAGGGCATCGGCGCCGACCGCCTGGGCAAGCTGGGCTGCTGCCGCCCAGCTCGCGGCGTGGGCATAGCGATCCTGCCGCGCCGTCGCCTTGCCGGCGCCCCAGCTCACCAGCGGAAAGGCATCGCCCTTCAGCGAGTCGGCCTCCTTGGCAGGCTCGAAGGGTGGGCGCAGGTGCACGCGCGCCGCCACCGCCGCGGCCGCCTGCGAGGCGAAGCCCTCGCGAATCCATTGGTCGGCCGCCAGCTGCGGCGTGAACCACGCGTGGGCCAGCTGGTGCACGACGGTGAACGGCGGCTCATCGAAGCCGACTGCCACGTCGGTCCCCACCGGCGTCGGCTCGCTCAGCTCGCCGCCGGCTGCGGGCAGTGACTCCACCAGGACGAGCGGGCTGGCCGTGGGCAGATCCATCCCGATGGCCTTCTCAAGTCGCGGCAGGGCTGCGGTGGCCAGGTCCAACGTCCGACGTCCCCACGGCCGGTCGTCCGACCACGAACGCACTTGCACCTGCAGCGTCCCGCCTTTGAGCGGCACAGAGGCGCTGCGCGTCGCGAAGGTCGACGGTTGGGTGGCGGTCAGCAGCGCCAGCCAGCGGGTTGGATCTTCGATCGGCCCGCTGGTCAGGTGCCAGGCATCGCCGACCCGCGTGGCGGTCAGCGGGTTGCCGTCGACCAGCACGTCGTAGCCGGCCGGGATGCTGACCTGCACCGTCCCGTGGGTCCCGAAGCTCCACACCGGAAACATCACCACCGAGTC
>DASSEC010000282.1:0-5660 GCA_035696685.1 Candidatus Limnocylindria bacterium
GGTGAGCATGGCGTCGCGGTCGGAGCAGCGCACGATGACGTCGGCGACATCGGCATCGTACGTCGTCGGCCAGAAGTCCTCGCCTACGCCCTCGGTCAGGTACGGGTGGGGATCGGCGCCGGAATAGACGCTCCCATCGGGATCGGCGCCAATCACCGTGATGGCGGGGTTCTGCTCGCGCAGGTAGCGCGCGGCGCCGCTGATGGTGCCACCGGTGCCGATGCCGGCCACAAAGTGCGTGATGCGGCCCTGTGTCGCGTCCCAGATCTCCGGGCCGGTGGTCAGGTAGTGCGCCTCGGGGTTGGCCGGGTTGGTGTACTGGTCCGGCTTCCAGCCGCCCGGCGTCTCACGAGCCAGCCGGTCGGACACCTTGTAGTACGAGCGCTCGTCCTCGGGATCCACGTCCGTTGGGCAGAGCACCACCTCGGCGCCGTAGGCGCGCAGCAGGGCGCGCTTCTCTTCTGACTGCTTGTCGGCCATGACGAAGATGCACCGATAGCCCTTGATCGCCGCCGCCATGGCCAGCCCGACGCCGGTGTTGCCGCTGGTCGGCTCCACGATCACGCCCCCCGGCTTGAGCAGGCCGGCCCGCTCCGCGGCCTCGATCATGGGGAGCGCGATCCGATCCTTGACCGAGCCGCCGGGATTCATGTGCTCCAGCTTGGCGACGATGCGCGGCGCCACGCCATCGGCCAGGCGGTCGAGCGCCACCAGCGGCGTGCCGCCGATGGCCGCGGTGACGTCCGGCAGGATGCCCCGCTCAGCCAGGGCTTGGCTCCGGGCCTGCTTCAGTGGCCTCTGCCGGTGCGGGTCGGGCCTGCGCAGCGGCCTCGCGCGCCGCCTTCTCCTTGAGGAAGGCACCCGGCACGCCCCAGCCACGCACGTGCCGCAGCAACAGGAACGCACCGGCGGCGATGAAGGTGATGACCCCCAGCCAGATGGCGGTCGGCACCCCGGCGATCACCCAGTTCTCGACCCGGAATGTTTCGAGCCAGGTACGCACGGCGGCGTACCACATGAGGTAGATCATGAGGACGTCACCGTCATACAGCCGATGGGCCAGCCGACGACCGACCCACAGGATGAAGACGAAGCCGACCAGGTTGAGCAGCGCCTCGTAGGCGAACAGCGGATGGAACCGCGTGGTGGCCACGGGAAAGGCGGCCAGGTTCGTCCACTCCCCGATGCGGTGGGCGGCATCGATGGGAATGCCCCATGGCAGCGACGTCGGCGGACCGTAGAGCTCCTGGTTCACGAAGTTGCCAAGCCGCCCGATGGCCTGGCCGAGCAGCATCACCGAGGCGAAGATGTCGAACCAGCGCAGCGTGTTCAGCTTCGCCCAGCGCGTGTAGAGCCAGATCGCCAGGACGCCGCCGGCCACTGCACCCGGGATCCCCAGGCCACCGTTCCAGATCTGCGGGATGAGGGCCGGGTTCTGGGAGTAGACCGGGCCCCACTCGTGGATGACGTGGTACAGCCTGGCGGCGATGACCGCCGCGATCAGGACCGGCAGCAACATGGCCCAGCCGGTGTCCGGGTTCTCGCCCCGCCGGCGCGCTTCCATGCCACCCAACCAGCCGGACACCAGCACCGCGGTGGCGATGATGATCCCGTACCAGTGGATCTGGAAGGTGCCTATCTGGAGCGCGATGGGGTTGATCACTCGCCCGATTCTAACCCGGCTCTCCGGCCGTCCCGCGAAGCGCTTCCTGGCCCGCCGCCAGCCGATCGTCGAGCGTCGGCGCCTCCGGGAAGCGGTCCAGCCGCCACAGCATCGGGAACAGGAAGGTCCAGGCCACCGACACCGTCAGGGTGGCGGCCCCGCCGATCAGGACCGCCGGCACGACGCCCCACCAGGCGGCAGTCACGCCGGACTCGAACTCGCCCAGCTCGTTCGACGCCCCGATGAAGACGGCGTTCACCGCACTCACCCGGCCGCGGATCCCGTCCGGCGTCTGCAGCTGCACCAGGAGGTGACGCACGAACATGCTGATCATGTCCGAGGCCCCGAGCGCGGCCAGCGCCGCCATCGATAAGAGGAAGCTCCGCGATAGGCCGAAAACGACGATCGACACGCCGAAGACGGCCACGCCTCCGAACAGCCAGCGGCCCACCCCGTTCCGGATCGGCTGCCAGGCCAGCGCGCCGCCCGCAGCGGCGGCCCCGACCGCCGGCGCCGCACGCAGCAGGCCGAGGCCCGTCGGTCCCACGTGCAGGACGTCGCTGGCGATCGCGGGCAGCAGCGCCGTGGCTCCGCCGAACAGGACGGCGAAGAGGTCCAGGGACATCGATCCCAAGATCGGCCGATTGCGCCGGACGAAGCTGACGCCGGTCAGCAGCTCCCGGACCCCCGCGCCGCGGGCAGGCGCCGCCTCGTGCCTGCCTCCACGCTCGAGACCCCAGACCATGGCTGCGCCAGCCAGGATCAGGATCGTGACCGTGGCGTAGACCACCGGCAGGCCGACCAGGATCAGCAGCCCGCCCACGGCCGGGCCGCCGATGGTGGCGAGCTGGATGACCGAGGTGTTCAGCGCCACCGCGTTGCCGAACGCCTCACGCGGGACGAGGTTCGGCAGCAGGGCCTGGTTGGTCGGCATGTTGAACGCCCGGCTGACGCCCACGATGGACAGCACCACGAAGATCGGCAGCGCCGAGGTCAGGTGGACAAGGCTGAAGGCCAGCAGCGCAATGCTGGCCAGCGCCGCCAGCAGGTAGCAGCCGAAGATGACGCGGCGCCGGTCGTAGTGGTCGGCCACGTGCCCGGCGGGCAGCACCAGCAGCACGAACGGCAGGAACTGCGACAGGCCAATCAACCCCAGGTCCAGCGGGTTCCGGGTGGTCAGGTAAACCTGCCAGCCGACGGCCACGACCTGCATCTGGATGCCCATGCTCACCAGCAGCCGCGCGGCCAGGTAGCGGCGGACGTCGGCGTACGCGAGCGAAGGGAATCGGCTCATCACGGGCTCCGCAGGATAGCCTCGCCACCGCGGAAATGGGATGGACCGCAGTGCGGCCGCAGTCGGGCGCTGCCAGACTGCCGGCCATGCAGGAAGACGATCGCGACCAGTTCGGCCGGCCGAAGACCGCGCTGAGCGCCGGACAGCTGCTGGCGGTGACCGCCTACTGGCTGGCGATCACCGTCCTGTGGGGCGCCTTCACGTTCAGCGTCATCCCCCGCCTGGTCGAGTCGCCCGGCGTCCTGGGCAGCTCCACCCATCCACTGGCGGGTCTGGCCGTCGGCCTGATCACC
Source organism: Candidatus Limnocylindria bacterium (assembly GCA_035696685.1). GTDB lineage: Bacteria > Chloroflexota > Limnocylindria > QHBO01 > QHBO01 > DASSCW01. Next base: position 3,251 of record DASSEC010000282.1, read on the forward strand.
ACCGCCGGCGTGCTGATCGCGATCCTGGTGCAGCCGACCATGGGCTCGATCAGCGACCACACCCGCACGCGCATCGGCCGTCGCAAGCCCTACATCCTGGCCGGCACGTTCATGGACCTGCTCTTCCTGAGCTTCGCCGCCTGGGCGTTCTGGAACCAGAGCTACTGGGCCTTCGTGGTCGCCGTGGCACTGCTGCAGTTCAGCAGCAACTTCGCGCAGGGGCCATACCAGGGGTACATCCCGGATCTCGTCCCGTCGCGCCAAGTCGGGATCGCCTCCGGGCTGCTGGGCGCGGCCAACATCGCCGGCAACCTGCTCGGCCCGGGCCTGGCGATCATGTTCGTGGCGGTGCTGCCCGGAGCGCTGGGATTCCCGGGAATCACCCTGGGCCTGTTCGCGGCGATCGGCCTGGTTGAGCTGATCACCATGCTCATCACCGTCTTCTTCGTCCCCGATCGCCCGGCCCCGGAGGGTGGCAAGCCGCTTCGCGAGCGCGCGCTGGGCGCCTGGGGCACGGACCTGCTGGCGCACAAGGACTATGTCTGGTTGCTCGTCAGCCGCCTGTTCGTGCTCACCGCGCTCGTCTCCCTCCAGGCGTTCGCCGTCTTCTTCCTGGAGAACGCACACGGCATGGCGCCGGACGATGCCCAGACCGCCCAGTTCCCCATCATCGTGACCGTGGCTGTCGCTGCGCTGGTCAGCGCCGTGCCTGGTGGCTGGATCTCGTCGCGGATCGGCCGCAAGCCGGTCCTCTACGTGGCCATCGTGCTGGGCGTGGTTGGGGCCGCGGTGATCGCCACCGCGCCGGCGTACTGGATGGTGGTGGCTGCGGCGGTGCCCATCGGCATCTGCAGCGGCGTGTTCCTCGGCGTGGACTGGGCCCTGATGACCGACATCATTCCCAAGGCGGAGTCGGGGCGGTACATGGGCATCAGCAACATCGCCGTGGCGGGCGCAGGTCCCATCGCCAGCACGGTGGGCGGGATCGTGGTCTTCGTGGCCAGCAGCGCGGCGCTTGGGCCGGCGCTGGCGTATCGGTCCATCTTCGTGCTGATGGCGGCGGAGCTGGTGATCGGTGGGCTGGCCCTGCGCCGCGTGCGCGAGCCGGCCCGGGCGCCGGTCGGCGGGATCGAGCCGGCGACCGCCTGATGGACGCCGCCACGGAGCGCGCGCGCCGCACCGGCCCGCGCGAGGTCAGCGTGGCCGTCGACGCGCGCTGGCGGGCCATGTGGGTCGGGAACCGCGCGCTGGTCCGGCTGCTGTTCGACGTCCAGGCCGACGGGCTCGCACGATGGCCGGCTGCCCCCTTCTGCCTGGTGATCAACCATCACAACGGCTGGGACCCGATGCTGGTCCTGGCCGTTGCCCCACTCAACCCGCGTATCACCTGGTTCGGGCCGAAGGAGGCGGATTTCTCGCGCGGCTTCAAGAACCGGGTGATGGCGTTCTTTGGCGGCGTCATCCCCTACGACCCGGAGAAGACGACCCTCACGTCGGCCGTGCGTTCGGTGCGGCGCGTGTTCGCGGCGGGCGGGGTGCTGGGCATCTTCGCCGAGGGCCGCGTCGGCTTCCGCGAGTCCGAGCTGCTGCCCTTCGAGGAGGGTGCAGTCGCCTTCTCCGCCTCCGCCGGCGTGCCCATCGTGCCAGCCGCCATCGTGGGCAGCAGCTACCTCTGGTTCCGGCGCCGCGTCCGCGTCCGCTTCGGCGAACCCATCCCCACGGCCGGTGCACGGGACCACGCCGCGCGCGGGATCCTGGAGGAGCGCGTGCGCCGGGCAATCGTGGAGCTGCTCCCGCCTGCTGAGCCCGCCATCCCGCGCCGTCGCCCGCTGCGCTTCCTGGGAGACCTGCTCACCGGCGCCGATGACCTCGAACGTCGCAGGACGGAGCGCGGCGAGTAGCGCCTCACCTCGTTAGCATCGGCCCATGCTGCCGGTGATCTGGACGATCTTCGCGCTGTCCGCGGTGGGCGGCTTCATCATGGTCGCCGCCTACTGGCTGGACATCCAGGACCGTCCCGACCTCAGCTTCCGTCGCCGGGTGGCGTGGTCGACGGGCACCTTCCTGTTCCCGCTGACGATCCCCCTCTACGCGTTCAGCGCGGGCGCCGCCTGGCCGCGCTTCATGCGGGTGGCGGCGTTCCTGCCGGCCTTCGCGCTCGCCCTCTTCTTCGCGTTCCTGTTCCGGGCCTTCGGCTGATCGCTTCTCTACCGGTCAGAGCAGGGCCCAGGCTCGCAGCAGCAGGGTGACCAGCACGATCACCACGACCATCTCGGGCTGGTAGATGTCGGGCAGGCTGACCCGGTCGAAGCCGAACGCCGCGCCGAACGCCGGGCTGGGCGAAGGCGCGGCAATCCGCTCCAACGCCCGGTTGCCGGAGCACAGGTACGTCACCAGCTCATGGCCGTGG
>DASSEC010000283.1:0-12417 GCA_035696685.1 Candidatus Limnocylindria bacterium
TTGTCGACCTCTCGTCGACCGCTCGCACGCCATTCCGGACGTTCAGCGGCACCCTCGTGACGCAGGACTGGAGTCCGTTGGAACCGAAGCAGATCGAGGACAAGTTCTACGCGTCCGGTGTGGGCCTGGTCATGGAGCGCCTGGTGAAGGGCGGGACGAGCACCAACGTGCTCACCGACTACCGGCCAGGCAGCTGACGCAGGAGGGAGCAGGGGAACGGCGCCGCCACCGCGGCGCCCTTCTCGTTTGCGCCGGCGATTGACGCCGCTTCCTACCATTGGCCGAGCCGGGGGGAACGCGGAGTGGAGGAGTCATGAGCATGACTGCGACCGGCGTCCCCGCAGACTCGTCGTCCAGCCTCGAGCGCAACGCCATCGGCCTGCCCGAGGTCCTCTTCCAATCGATCACGCACATGGCGCCGGCCGTGGCCACGGCGCTGTCGATCGGCGCGGCGACGGGCTTCGCGGGCGGCATCACCCCGCTGGCCGTGGTGTTCGCCATGGTCGCGGTGCTGTTCACCGCCTACTCGATTTCGCAGCTCGCCCTGCACCTGCCATCGGCGGGTGGCATGTACACCTACGTGGCGCGTGGCCTCGGTCCCTTCTTCGGTTGGCTCATGGCATGGGCGTTCGCCCTCGCCGAGCCACTGGTCGCCCCGATCCTGCTGGCGGCCTTCGGCCTGTATGGCGCCATCTTCCTGTCGACGTACCTGGGTATCGGCGGCGACTTCCAGTACATGTGGGTCGTCCTCGCCGTTCTGTGCGGCGTGCTGCTGTGGTGGCTCGTCTACAGCGGCGTCCAGATCTCCACGCGGACCGGGCTGGTGTTGGGCGTCATCGAGATCGTGATCTTCGTCTTCATCTCGGCGCTGCTGATCGCCAATGCAGGATCGCGGAACACGCTCAACGTCTTCATCCCGGGCAGCGAAGGGGTCAAGCCGGCCTTCCAGGGCATGATCTTCGCGCTGCTCGCGTTCATCGGCTTCGAGGCCGCGGCACCCCTGGGTGAGGAGACCCGCGAGCCGCGGCGGACGATCCCACGGGCGGTCATGTGGTCGGCGGTCCTGGTCGGCGTCTTCTACGTCTTCAACTACTACGCCGCAACGGTGTTCTTCGGCCCCGACCGCATGGCTGCCGAGTTCTACACGTTCAACAACGGTGACCCGTGGGGCTACATGGGCGAGCAGGTACTGGGCACGTTCGGCGGCATCCTGGTCGTGTTCGCGATCATCAATAGCTCGTTCGCCAACGCCAACTCGGGCGCCATCGCGGCCACCCGGTCGATCTTCTCAATGGGACGCGCCGGCCTGCTGCCGCGCTGGTTCGCGGCGATCCATCCCACGAGCCGCACGCCGGTGAACGCGGTGCACTTCCAGGCTGTCGTGGCGATCGTGGTCGCCGTGGCCGGCGGGCTGATCCTGGCCGATGATCCGAACCCTGGCCTGGGACCCATCAACATCTACGTCTTCATCGGCACCATGCTCGGGCTGCTCTTCGCCGGGATGTACATCGCGGTGAACCTGGCGGTGATCGGCTTCTACCTCCGGGAGCGGCGGGACGAGTTCAACGTGATCAAGCACCTGGTGGTGCCGATCCTGGGCGTGCTGGCCATGATCCCGGCCCTGCTGTCGGTCATCGGCGGCCTGACCATCCCGATCCTGGACATCACGCTCGATCCCTACACGAGCTCGTTGCGCTTCACCGCGCCGATCGTCGGCGCGTGGATGGTCCTGGGGATCGTGATCTTCGTGGTGCTGTGGATGACGAACCGCGACGCCCTGCGCCGCATGGGAGACGTGTACGGCGGCGAGATCGAATAGCGGCGGATCGGCTAGGCGAAGACGGACAGCGGGAAGTACATGGTGACGATGAAGTTCGGCACGTCCACGATCTCGCTGATCTTCAGGTCGCCCGCCACGCTGCACAGCATGTAGGCGTCCACCGCGGCCAGGCCGTGCTCACGGCCGAGGTACTCGATCATGCGACGCACGGCGTCCCGGGCCGCGGTCATCAGCTCCGGGCCGACGCCGTCGGTGGCGTAGTACGGCCCCGTGTTCGTCGACTGCGCCAGCGGGCCGGCCGTCAGGAACTGGGGCGCCGGAACGTGCAGGTCCTTGCGTACGGTGAGGCGCAGCTGCGCGCGCATGCGCGTCTCGATGGCGGTGCCGCAGACCTCGCCGTCCCCCTGCGCAGCGTGGCCGTCACCCAATGAGAAGCGGCCGCCCGGCGCGAAGACCGGCAGGAAGAGCTTCGTGCCAGCGGTCAGGTGCCGGGTGTCCATGTTGCCGCCGTAGACGTCCGGCGGGATGGTGGAGAACGCGCCCTCGGTTGGCGGCGCAACCCCCAGCTCACCGCAGAACGGGGCAAGCGGGATGCGCACGCCGGGCAGGAGCTCTCCGTGGCGCCCATCCAGGCGGGTGATGCGCAACGCCGCCTCGGTGAAGTCGTCGGCCAGCAGCCCGAAGCCGGGGATGCAGGCTGTCCAGCCCCACTCGCCGGGCTGGAAGTCCAGCAGCTCGATCTCCAGCGAATCGCCCGGCTCGGCGCCATCGACCGCGATCGGCCCGTTCACCTGGTCGGTCCGGCTGAAATCGAACTTGGCCAGGTCCTCGACCGTGGAGTCGGCGCTGAGCTGGGCATTGCCCGCGTCGTTGGCCTCGAACTCGACGACCTCGCCGCTGGCAACCGTCGCTATGGGCTCGATCGAGCGATCCCAGGCGAGGTGGTACTGCTCCGGCTTGACGTGGACGCTCGGCGCGATGGTGCTCATGCCGGCATGGTAAGCCTAGAGGGCACCGCTGACGAGACGCCCGTCGATCAAGGTGGCCACCACCTGCGCCGTGCCCAACGGCCCGGCGTCCGGGGCGCGGATGTCCCGGTCCAGGACCACCAGATCGGCGCGCTTCCCCACCTGGATCGAGCCAGTCTCGGTGTCGACGTGGTTGACGAAGGCGGAGCCGATGGTGAACGCTGCCAGTGCCTCGTCCAGGCTCAACCGCTCCTCGGGAAACAGCGCCTCGCCATCACGGTGCTCCACGTCGGTACGCGTCAGCGCGACCTCCATCTCCAGCAGCGGATTCGGCGTGGTGACCGGCCAGTCGCTGCCCGCCCCCAGGCGAGCACCCGCGTTCAGCAGGCTGCGAAACGCGAACTGCCACCTGGCGCGTTCCATTCCCAGCACCGGGAGGCGCAGCTGGCGCATCTGGGCCTCGTGCATCGCCCAGAACGGCTGCATGTTGGCCACGGCGCCCAGGTCGGCGAAGCGCCGCAGGTCGTCAGGATGGATGAGCTCGATGTGCGCCAGGTGAGGCCGATGCGGGCTCGGCCCGTGCGCCTGTCGCGCGGCCTGCAGCGCGTCCAGCGCCAGGCGGATCGCGCCATCGCCGATCGCGTGAAAGTGGCATTGGAACCCCTCCGCATCCAGGGCGGTGACCGCCTCGTGCAGGAGCTGGGGCTCGACCATGGGGATGCCGCGGTCGCTGCCCGGCCGCCCATCAGCCTCAACATAGGGCTCGACCAGGAGCGCGGTGCGGTTCTCGATGATGCCGTCCACGAACAGCTTGACGCTGCGCGCATCGAGGCCAGCTGACGCGGCCGCGTCGCGCCGCTCGACGAGCTCGGGCACCTGCTCGAGGCCGCGCTTGTTGTCCCACAGCAATGCGAGGCGCGCTCGCGCCGTGAGCGCCCCCTGTGCGACGGCGGCGACGTATGTCGCCTGGTCCTCGGGCCGCACGATCGCGTCCTGCCAGCCCGTGACGCCCAGCTCGTGCAGGTAGCGCTGCCCTTCCAGCAGCCCGGCCAGCCGCTCGGTGGGATCGACCGGCGGTACGTGGCGCTCCATCAGGTCGATGGCCCCCTCCTGCAGCATGCCGTTCGGCTCGCCGTCGGGGTCGCGCTCGATGCGCCCGTCCACCGGGTCCGGCGTGGCGGCGCTGATCCCGGCCTCGCGCAGCGCGGCCGAGTTGACCCACGCGCCGTGGCCGTCGCGGTTGGTCAGCATCGCCGGCCGGTCCGGCACCAGGCGGTCGAGCGCCTCTCGATGGGGAAGGCCCCCCGGGAAGTCGGCCAGCGACCAGCCACCGCCGGTGACCCAGGGGCGTTCGGGATGGGCCGCGGCGTACGTGGCAATCGCGTCGTGGTAGGCATCGGCACCGGACAGGTCGTGCAGGTCGCAGAGCCGCCGCGACAGTCCGCCTTCCAGCGGATGGACATGCGCGTCGATGAACCCCGGCAGCAGGCTCCGTCCACCCAGTTCCACGGCGCGCGTCGACGGTCCGGCGACCCCGCGGACGTGCTGCGTTGAGCCGATGGCTGCGATCCGGCCATTCGTCACTGCCAGGGCTTGGGGACGAGGCGAATCGCCGCCGCCGGGCGTCTCCAGGGCGCCGTCGACGAAGATGAGCTCGGGAACCAATCCCACGGCCGCACGGTAACAGGGCAGGGCGTAGGATGCCCGCCACCGCTCCCCGAGCAGGCTGATTCTGGATGTCGGATCCATACACTCCCGAGGTCAGCGTAGAGACGACGCGCGGCGACCGCCCGTCGAGCTCGGCTGGTGATCGGCTGATGGTGGGCCTGGCCATCCTGGCGCTCGTGGCGGGCGGCCTGATCGGCATCAGCAAGCTCCTGCCGCCGGGTGCCGAGGCGGCTGCCGCATCGGCCACGCCGCGGACCAACGCGTCGCAGGCGGCTACTCCCCAGCCCACCGACAACTCACCGCTGCGCGCGTTCACCGTCTCGTCGGCCGAGACCTGGCAGGGTCCCTCGGGCCCGGGATCGCAGGTCGGCTGGGCGCGCGCGCTTGGCCGAGTGACGGTCCGACAGGGGCCAAACCAGTTGGCGGCCAAGGTCGGCGAGTTCGAGGCCGGAGACGCCATGAACATCCTCGACGACTCGCGCGCCGGGATGGCCAAGTGGCTGGAGGTCGTGGCGCCGATGCATGGCTGGTTCCTGGCCCGCAGCGCACATGACGGTCCCAGCATCCGCCGCTTCACGGAGCATGGACTCGACGCGCAGTCCGACGTCGATGCCTTGTTCGCCGCGCAGGGTCAATTCCTCGTCGGCGCCTGGAACACGACGTCGCAGTCCTACACGCTGGGCGTCATGCGCGGCGGCAACGCATGGCAGCGGACCGACCCGCCCACCGGCACCGATTACGTCCGCGCCGCGTACGGACCTCGCCACTGGGTCTCCGTTGCGCTCAGCTACGCGGGCGGCAGGCCGCGGATGTGGATGTGGCAATCCGATGATGGAGCCAACTGGTCGTCGCTCGGCGACGCCTCGAGCCTCATTCCGGCATCGGGCCTGGCGCCCATGCAGCTCGTCGGCTCACCACGCGGGTACGTGATGACGCCATTCCACGCCGGCTCCGGCCGTACCCCGCCGCGCGTCATGTTCTCGGCCGATGCCATGACGTGGTCGGAGGAGCCGGTGCCCGTCGGGCCCGATGAGTTGGCTGCCGCCGAGATCGGCTTCTATGCGTATTCGACCAACGCCTCCGAGCGCCCCGTGGCGGGGTTCTCGACCAATGGGACCGCGTGGGCCGCCGTCGACACGAGTCAGCTGTCCGGGCTGGTCGGCGTGGCTGGCGCCGGCGATCGCTTCGTGGCACTCGATCACGTCGGCGATCTCGTTCGGCCCTGGAGCACGAGCGTCGAGGGCGGCACCCTCGTATGGCGCCGTGATCAGGCAAGCGACGCCGCGTTCGCTGGCAGCGTGGTGACCTCGGTCAGCGGTGGCTCGACGGCGATTGCCACCGGCTGGGAGCGGGATACGGAGATCCCGCTGTGGTGGAGCCTTGATGCAATCGGGTGGCATCGGCACGTCCTGCCGTCGGGGTTCGGCGGCCTGCCCCGCCAGGCAGCGGCCTCAGACGGCCGGTACGTCGTGGTTGGCGGGGGAGCAGGCCCGCTGCACCAGAGCCCGATCATCTGGGCGTCTTCCGACGAACCAACGAACCTGCAGCCCGAAGCCACGCCGTTCCTCGCAACGCCGCGCTCGGCCAACGCCGCCACCTGTGCCGAGTACAACGGCGACCTGCTCGATATGCTCATGAACTCCGGCCTCGCCTACGCCGAGTGCCGGGGGGACGCCAACCTGGCGTTTCGTGCGTTTGTCGTGCTCTGCCAGGGGTGTGGGCCGGTCACACCCGCTGAGGAAAACGCCGCGACCTGGCTCGCACAACCGGATCCCAGGCGCACGCTGCGCCTCGCCCCGGTACACACCGGCGAATGGGGATCGGTGGAAGGGGTCCTCGCGCCCGGCCTGGAGGTCCGGTCCGGGTGGGCGAACCGATGGGTGAACGTCACCGGTCACTTCGACGATCCAGCCGCCGGGTCGTGCCGAGTCTCGCCCCAGCTCTTCGGTGAGAGGGACTACCCGGGCAGAGACCAGGTCATCCGTGATTGTCGGGGGCGCTTCGTCATCACCAGCGTCCGGCTCGAGAACTGACCCGCAAGATGCAGCGAGCCCGACGATTGCTCGTCGGGCTCGTGCGTTGCGCTTCGAGCGGCCATCAGGGCCGCATCGGCTTAGCGGCGAGTGCTGAAGCAGTCGCTGCAGTAGACCGGCTTGGAGCCAGTCGGCCGGAACGGGACGCGCGCCTGGCCGCCGCAGCTGTCGCAGGTGGCGGTGAACAACTCGCGCTGGCCGTAGCCACCGCCAGAGTAGCTGCCGCCGCCGGCGTAGCTGCCGCCACCGGTGTCGCCGCGGGCCGCCTTGCGGACGGCGCGGCAGGTGGGGCAGCGGCGCGGCTCGCTGAACTGGCGCTCCGCGTAGAACTGCTGATCCTGGGCGCTGTGCGTGAACTGCTGGCCGCAGTCGGCACACTCCAGGGTCTTGTCAGTGAAGGAAGTGGATGCGTACAAGAAAGAACTCCTGCTCGAGCGGCCTTTGGGCGAACCCGTCTCGCCGAAATGCCGTGAGAAGGAGCCGTGCGGTGCCGCCGTATGTGCCCCATGCCGGGGCGTTGATGCATCGAGCGTAGCACACGCCGGCCTCCCATGTGTTTCCCATGTTCGGCGGATACTGTGCGGAGCATGCACCTGCTCGTCGTTGAGGACGACCCGCGCCTCGGCCGCCTCCTGGTCCGCATGCTCTCCGACGAGCGCCACCTGGTCGAGCTGACCGCCTCGGGCGAAGAGGCCCTCGAGATCGCCGAGGCTGGCAGCGGCATCGATGCCATGATCCTGGACATTGGCCTGCCAGATCTGCCCGGGACCGATGTCGCCCGCCGTCTGCGCGCCAGCGGCTCACAGCTCCCGATCCTGATGCTCACCGCGCGAGACGCCGTCGAGGACAGGGTACGAGGCCTGGATGCCGGCGCCGACGATTACGTGGTCAAGCCATTTGCCTTCGCCGAGCTGTCGGCCCGTCTGCGGGCGCTGGATCGACGGCAGGCGCGTCAGACGCGCAACGGCGTGGTGCTGGAGAGTGGGCCGATCGCGCTGGACGAGGTGCGGCGAGTGGTGACCGTGTCCGGCCGGGCGGTGGAGCTCAGCCCGCGGGAGTTCAGCCTCCTCGAGTGCCTGCTGCGGCACGCCGGGCAGGTGCTCAGCCGCGACCAGCTGCTGGACTATGCCTGGCCGTACGGCGACATCCTGACCCACAACACCGTCGACACCTACGTCCACTACCTGCGGGACAAGCTGGGGACCGCTGCCAATCGCATCACCACCGTGCGGGGTGTCGGCTATCGGATGGCCGAGGCATGAACGCCGAGGCATGAACACCATGGGCGGGGAGGCATGAGCGAGGAGCCGTGACCGAGACCAAGCCCCTGCAGTCCGGCGACGCCAGGCTCCTTCGGCGGGTGCGCTGGCGGCTGGTGCTGTGGAGCGCCGGTTCGACCCTGATCCTGCTGCTGGTGCTGGGCGGCCTGCTGTACCTGTCGGTCCAGCAGTCGCTCGCGGCCGCCAGCCAGGGCCAGCTGGCGAAGCAGGCGGACGACGTGACCCAATTCCTGCAGCGCCTGCCGCCCGGCGGCCTGCACCAGCCCCAGCAACACGACCCCGACGAACCCCAGATCGGCTCGCCGCAGTTCGGCGGGCCCGGGTCGGGGACCATCACGCTGGTCGTCGACAGCTCGGGTCGCTTCGCCGGCGGCGATCCGCAGGACAGCACGGACCTGCCGGTGGCCGATGGCGTCCAGGCGGCGCTGGCCGGCTCCACCGACGTGCGCCTGGCGACCGTCAACGGCGACCCGGTCCGCGTGCTGACGGCGCCTGCACAGGTGCAGGGCGAGCGGGTCGCGGTGCAGGTCATCGCGAACCGGACCGATGAGCAGCGCACGCTGACCACGCTGCTGCTCGTGCTCGTCTTCGGCGGGCTTGCCGCCCTGGGGCTGGCGGCGCTGGTCGGGTTCCTGTACGCCGGCAGCGCCCTGGTCCCGATCCGCGAATCGCTGCGCCGCCAGCGCGAGTTCGCCGCCGACGCGTCGCATGAGCTGCGGACGCCGCTGACGATCGTGCGCGGCAACGTGGAGCGGCTGCGCAAGGGTCCGGATCAGGAGGCGCTGGCGGACATCGAGGCGGAGGTCGATCACCTGACCGGCCTGGTGGAGGACCTGCTGCTGCTGGCCCGCAGCGATTCGGGTGCCGTGGACCTGCGGCGCGACAGCGTCGACCTGGCGGACGTGGCCGGGGAAGCGCTGCAGCGGCTCCGCGGTTTGGCCGACGCCCGTGACGTGCGGCTCAGCCTGGACGCGGCGCCGGCCGGCGTGACCGGTGATGCCGATCGCCTGCGCCAGCTGATCGCGATCCTGGTCGACAACGCGATTCGACACTCCCCGGCAGGCGGCACCGTCCACGTCGCCATCTCCGCCACCGGTCACCCCAGCATCCGCGTGGACGACGAGGGCAGAGGCATCCGCCAGCAGGACCTGCCCAACGTCTTCGACCGCTTCTGGCGGGCTGCCGATGCGCCGAGTGGCGGCACAGGGCTGGGGCTCGCCATCGCGGCGTGGATTGCCGAGCACCACGGGGGAGTCATCCGCGCGCTCAATCGTTCCGAGGGAGGAGCACGTTTCGAGGTGCAGCTGCCGGCGGCCAAGGCCTGAGCAGCGGACAGCAAGAGGGCGCCACCCGGAGGTGGCGCCCTTGTCGTGCGGGATGCTGCCGCTACGTCGAGCTCGAGCTGTCACTGGTTCCGCTGCTCGAACCGTTGCTCGCGTCGGACGAGTTGCCGGACCGATCAGGGCAGACATGACCCGACCCCGAGCCCGATCCGGAGCCGCTGCCGTCGTCATTGGCGGTCGGGGCGCCGCTGCTGCTCGGCTGCGGGCTGGCCGCGAAGACGCCCACGGCGCCCACGCCGGTCAGCACGCCGGCGATCGCGAGACCGGCGAGCAGCGTCCTGGTACGGGAAGGCCTGCGCGGCGGCGCCTGCTCCATGGGAGCGCCGGGCTCCATCGGCTCCATCGGTTCAATGGTTTCCATCAGAAGGTCCTCCTTGCCACTGGTCGGGCGGTTTGGTTCGACGCGCCCATGCTTGCCGGCGCGGCTTGGAGAGTCCTGAGAAGGGCTGGTCGCGCGACGATCAGCTGGAGTTGGCGGTCACCGGCAGCGGTGCGGCCACTGAAACCTGAGCCGTCACTGGCGCCCCAGATCGGCACCGTTCGAGGGCTGCGGCAGCGACCTCCAGCTGGCTGGCGTCCGGCTGTGCGGTGGTCAGCCGCTGGGTGAAGAGCCCGAAGCGGTTCAGGGCGAATCCAATACCACGCCGGCGAGAGCCCCAGCGCAGCAGCTCGTAGGCAATGGCCGCCGTGATGGGCACGAAGCCGATGCGCAGCGCCATGTCCGGAAGCGGTCCGAGACGGGGCAGCGCGGCCAGCAGCAGCGTGTCGACCGCCGCCAGGATCACGAGAAAGCCGGTCCCACATCGCGGGTGCGCTGGGCTGAACCGCGCCAGGTTGGCCGCGTTGAGTGGCAGGCCAGCCTCGGCACAGGCAATGGCCATGTGCTCGGCGCCGTGGTAGCTGAAGATGCGCCGATAGCGCGGCACGCGCGTGACGCCCACCACGTACAGCGCCAGGAAGGCGCCCTTGACCAGCCCCTCGGACAGCCGCTGGGGAAGCGTCGGCTCGATGGCGGGCTCACGGCCGGTCAACAGCAGCGGCACGGCCGAGAAGACGAACAGCCCTATGGTCACCGAGACCGCAACCAGCGCCGCGGTGGTGAGCAGTGAGATCGGACGGATCTCACCGGTGTCGGCCAGCATCGAGGAGTCACTGAGCGCGCGCATGCCCAGGCGCATTTGGACGCCCAGGGCATGGAGCCCGCGGAGGAAGGGCAGCTGCCAGGCGCCTCGCGGCGGCCCGAGCTCGCCGTCATACGCGTGGATGTCACCCTGCGGCGTGCGCAGCGCGACCGCCCACCGCTGTCCGCTGCGGATCAAGACACCTTCGACCAGCGCCTGTCCGCCGTAGGTCGGGGCCGCCTGCGTGGTCACGGGTGCTCGGAGTCCCCCTGCTCGGGAGCGGCGCGTCATGCGCCACAGAGTCGGATGCTGCCATCGCCCTCCGGGCGTGCCTATGGCCGTTTCGGGCCATGCAGCGTTGCCCACGATGGTGCGCCGTACGGTACCAGCCACGACCGCCGGGCGGCTCGCCCAACGTGCGCCGATTGTGGCGCTTGCCTGTGGCCGGCATGGCGGGGTGGCGGTATAGTCGGCACGTGGCCGACCGCTTCGTGTCACGCGGCTTCGTGGGGCGGCGCGACCGTGCTGGCGGCAGCGAGGCGAGCCGCATCCCGCCGGGCCAGTACCTGACCCGCGACTTCCCGGTCCTGTCGGCCGGCCCCACGCCCCGCGTGGACACCGCCACGTGGCAGTTCACGATCGACGGTCTGGTGGCAGACCCCGTGAGCTGGAGCTGGGACGAGATCCAGGCCCTGGGCACGCGCGATTTCACGGTCGACATCAGCTGCGTCACGAAATGGACCAAGCTCGACACGCGCTGGACCGGCGTCAGCGTGGACACGCTCCTCGAGGCCGTGGAACTGGACCCCGCCGCCCGGTTCGTGGTCGCCCACTCGTACGGTGGCTACACCACGAACCTGCCGCTGGCTGATGTCCTGAACGGCCAGGCGTTCGTCGCCTGGGGGTACGACGGGCAGCCGCTGGAGCCCGCCCACGGCGGCCCAGCGCGCCTGGTGGTTCCGCACCTCTACTTCTGGAAGAGCGCGAAGTGGGTGCGAGGACTGCGTCTGCTGGCCGACGACGATCCGGGCTTCTGGGAGTCGCTTGGCTATCACAACCATGGCGACCCATGGCGCGAAGAGCGCTACAGCGGCGACTGAGCCGCCGGGCAGGACCGTGGTCGAGCCGCTGCGCTGGCAGATCGGGACCGTTTCCGCCATCCGCCCGCAGACCGAGCGCGTCTCGAGCTTCACGATCCAGCTGCCCGAGTGGCGACCGCATCGGCCGGGCCAGCACTACGACATCCGGCTCACCGCCGAGGACGGCTACCAGGCCCAGCGCTCGTACAGCATCGCGTCCGCGGCCGATCGGGTCGGGGAGGTGGAGCTGGGCGTCGAGCGCATCGCGGACGGGGAGGTGTCCCCGTATTTCCACGACGTCCTGGTCGAGGGCGACCGGGTCGAACTGCGCGGGCCGATCGGCGGCTATTTCGTCTGGGAGCCGGGCATGGGTGGACCGTTGCTGCTGGTCGGTGGCGGGTCGGGCGTCGTGCCGCTGATGGCCATGCTTCGCGCGCGACGGGCAGCGGGCGACGCCACACCGGCCGCGTTGCTCTACTCGTCGCGGCGCATCGAGGACGTCATCTACCTCGATGAGCTCAGGGAGCTGGCCGCTGCGCCCGACGGGCCGGTCGTGGCGCACACGCTCACCCGCCAGCAGCCACCCGGCTGGGAGGGTTATGCGCGTCGGGTGGATGCCGCCATGCTCGAGGAGGTAGCGGGACGGATCGGTGGCCTCGACAAGCAACCGCTCGCCTACATCTGCGGGCCCACGCTGCTGGTGGAGTACGCTGCCGCCGCGCTGACCGACCTGGGAGTGGCGCCGGCGCGGGTACGCACCGAGCGCTTCGGGCCGTCCTCGTGAAGCGCGTGGCCCTGGACGAGCCGCTCGTCCTGGATGCGAACGCCGTGGCCGGCGAGCTGGCGGAGCTGATGGGCGTGGACGTGACTGCCTACATCGCGCGTTGCGCGCACTGCGGCAATCGGGATGCCATGGGATCGCTGCGTGCCTGGGTGCATGGTCCCGGCATCGTGCTGCGCTGCGTGATCTGCTCGGAGGTCGTGGTGCGCTGGATACGCCGCCCGGACGGGCCGCGCCTGGACCTGCGTGGCGCGGCCTACATGCAGCCGCAATAGGGCTGGCAGCCCGCCAATCGGGCCATCGCCATCGGGCCGATCAGGTGGCTGGATGATCCCGAGCCGATGCGGCCTAATGCCGTCCATGC
>DASSEC010000284.1:0-2903 GCA_035696685.1 Candidatus Limnocylindria bacterium
TGGCCTACGCGCGGGCTCGGTACACCAGCGTGCAGTCCGAATCGAGCGACTTCGCCCGATCGGAGCGCCAGCAGCGCGTCCTTGGCGCGCTGCGCGCCAAGCTGGGGTCGGGCGGTATCGGTTCCATTGGCCCGGGCCTGGCCATGATGGATGCGCTGGAAGGGAACTTGAAGACCGACCTGTCCGCCATCGACCTGGCCCTGCTGAGCAGCCACTTCAGCCCGGACAAGCGGCTGACCATGAAGGAAGGCCGCGTGCTGGAGGCCACGACCAATACCGACGGCTCGTACATCCTCGTCGTCAAGGGTCGCAAGGACGGCAGCGACTACGCGCCCCTGCGGCACTACCTGAAGCGCGAGCTCGCCAGGCTGAGCCAGGAGGCGGAGCGGAAGGCGTCGGCCAGCCCGTCGCCATGACCGAACGATCCCCGGCATCGGCCTAGAATCGAGGCATGGCCCCCACCGCGGACGCCCGCGAGCAGCACCTGCGCGCCATCCTTCGCCAGCTGCCCACCGCTCCCGGCGTCTACCTGATGAAGAACGCCGATGGTCGCGTCCTGTACGTGGGCAAGGCCGATTCGCTGCACAACCGCGTCCGCTCCTATTTCGGCAGCAAGACCGGCGTCGACAGCCGGATCGTGCGCATGACCCAGGAAGTAACGGACATTGACTACGTGGTGACCGACACGGTCAGCGAGGCCTTCATCCTGGAGGGCAACCTGATCAAGGAGCACCGGCCGCGCTTCAACATCCGGCTGCGCGACGACAAGAGCTACCCGTTCGTGCAGATCACGCTGGCCGAGGATTTCCCGCGCATCGTGCGGACCCGGAAGCTGAAGCGGGACGGCAGCCGCTACTTCGGCCCGTACGCGTCGGCCTCCAGTGTGGACGAGACGCTGAAGCTGCTCCGCAAGATCTTCCCGTTCCGCACCTGCAACCTGGAGATCCCCGAGGGCAAGCGGGTCCTGGAGCGGCCGTGCCTGCTGTACTACATCAACCGCTGCCAGGGGCCCTGCATCCAGGCGATCGAGAAGCAGCCCTACCGCGCGACGATCGATCGGATCGTGGACTTCCTCGAAGGCAAGCAGGAGGGAATCGCCGCTGAGCTGCGGACCGAGATGGAGCAGCACTCCGACTCGCTGCGCTTCGAGCAGGCCGCCGTCGCACGCGACAAGCTGCGGGCGGTCGAGCGGACCATCGAGTCACAGAAGGTGGCGGCCTTCAGCCGTGCCGCCTACGACGTGGTCGGCATGGCGCGAGAAGAGGGCGAGGCCTGCCTGCAGTTGTTCGTGATCCGCAACGGCAAGATGATCGGGCGTGAGCACTTCATCGTGGAGAACGCCCGTGAGGCGACCGATGGCGAGGTCCTGACCTCGTTCCTGCAGCAGTACTACGCGGCGACCGAGCGGCCGCCGCGGGAGGTGCTCCTGCCGGTGGCGCCATCCGACGCCGATGCGCTGGCCGGCTTCCTCTCTGACCGCCGCGGTTCGCAGGTGAACGTGCACCTGGCGGAACGGGGCGAGAAGCGGCGGCTGGTTGCCCTGGCGACGCAGAACGCGGTAGAGGCGCTTGCCAAGGAGCGAGCCGAGTGGCTCGCCGACGAGGGGAAGCGTGACGAGGCACTGGAGCAGCTCTCGGATGCGTTGTCGCTGGCCCGACCACCGGAGCGCATCGAGTGCTACGACATGAGCAACATCCAGGGCACGTCAGCGGTCGGGTCGATGATCGTCTTCGTGAACGGCCGCCCAGAGCCCCGCGAGTACCGCCGGTTCCGGATCCGTTCCGGCGAGACGCCCGACGACTTCCGGATGATGGCCGAGGTCCTGCGCCGTCGGTTCATGCGGGCCGCGCGGCTGCGATCGGAGACGGGAGCGCTGTCATTGGCCGCGGTAGGCGCCGACGAGGCACCAGAGGGCGACGGTGAGCCGGATGAGCCGCTGGACCTGGAGCCGGGGAGCGGGCCCGTGGAGGGCAACGGCCGGGAAGCGCGCGATCGGCGGCACCGGGAACGCCGCGACACGGGGTGGGCGCTGCCGGACCTGGTGATCGTGGACGGCGGGAAGGGGCAGCTGTCGGCGGCCGTGGGCGTGATGGAGGAGCTAGGGCTGACGGACGTGCCGCTTTCCGGGTTGGCGAAGCGCTTCGAGGAGTTATATGTGCCGCGTCGCTCCGCGCCGATCATCCTGCCCCAGCGCTCGCAGGGCCTGTACCTGGTCCAGCGCATTCGCGACGAGGCGCATCGGTTCGCGATCACCTACCACCGGGAATTGCGGGGCAAGCGGGCGCTGACCAGCGTGTTCGACGAGGTCCCGGGCATCGGCCCGGCGCGCAAGAAGGCACTGCTCAAGCGCTTTGGGTCCGTGCGCCGCATCCGCGAGGCGTCCCTGGACGAGGTCGCGGCCACGCCGGGCGTGGGCAAGGCCGCCGCCGAGCGCCTGAAGCAGCACCTGGCGCGCGAAGGGATGCTGGCGTAGCGGCTGTGGGACAGCGGCGGACCGGAGCTGCGCTTCGGCGGCGCTCCTTGCGGCTGCCGAGTAGCCGCACCTATAATTCCGCGGCCCGCCGCCACGTGCGGCGTGTTTCGTGTTCGCGGCAGTCGTGCGCCACGTCGCCGACCGCGGACAGCCTCGCCCGAGCGAAAGGGACCGACAGGCCGTAATGAGCTGGCGCCGCCTCGCCCCGTGGGTGATCCTGGTCACCTTCCTGCTGGCGATCTACATCGACATCCCACGCGAGTGGCTGCCGAGCAGCTTCCCGGGATCGAACCTCAAGACCGTCCTTGGTCTCGATCTGCAGGGTGGCGTGCGGGTGACCCTCAACGTCCAGCCGCTGCCCGGCCAGACGGTCACCGCGGACCAGGTCGAGACGGCGCGCAACATCATCGAGCGACGCGTCAGCGGCATC
>DASSEC010000285.1:0-4481 GCA_035696685.1 Candidatus Limnocylindria bacterium
ACGCCGGTCGCGCAGCCGCCAGGCGGCGTAGACGCCGGTGACGAAGTGCAGCGCCGTCCGGCTCCGCGTCCCGGCCGGATGCTTCCGTGAAAGCAGCCACGCCAGCGTCCAGAGGAACGTCCGCGGATGCAGGGCGAGGCCCCACAGCATGGCGACGGCCACCCGCAACGGCGAGGCAGGCAGCAGGTACGTGACCCGCCGGCTCAGATCACGCTGCGTCTCAGACAGGTCTTCGCTGGGTCGTCGAATCGAGACGATCCGCAGGTCCACGCCTCTGTCGAGCAGCCGCTGGATCTCGCGGTCGATGAAGGTCTCGGTGAGCACTGGGTATCGACCATGGAGATAGGTGAGCCGGAGCACGCGCTGATCCCTCCCTCGCGCTGGGGTTCGCCGTGGTTTCGCGGGCACGGAAGATGGGCATTCTCGCAGAAGGCCGCCGCCGCCTCGCCGACGAGGCCAAACCACCCGGCGGGGCGGGCACAATAGCGCGACATGCCCGATGCGCCCACGTCAACCACGCCCGCTCTGCCGGCCACGCACGTCTTCATCGCCGGCCTGCCGCGTACCGGCTCGACCCTGACCCATCGCATCCTGAACCGATCGCCGCAGGTCCGATTGGCGGGCGAGACGCACTTCCTGGGCACGTCCGGCCCGCTTGGCGGGCGACGCGGCGCGGGCCAACGCTTCGCCGCCAGCGGCGACCTGCGAACCGATGCCGGCCTGGATCGGGTCGTCGACGCGATCTATGCCTCGCGCGGGAAGAGCTTCTGGTCGCGCTTTGCCAGCACGGTCGATCGAGCGACGTTTGAGCGTGCCTTGCGCGCAGGGGACCGGACGGAGCGGTCGCTGTTCGACGCCACCATGCGGACGTTTGCCGGCGGGAAGCCGGTTGCCGGCGACAAGACGCCCGAGCACATCCTCGTTGTGCCGACCCTGCTCGGGTGGTTCCCGGACGCGCGCGTGATCCACACCTTCCGTGATCCGCGGGCCATCTATGTATCGCTCCGCCAGAAGGAGCGGGAGGAGACCCTCAGCGCCTGGGGACGGCTCGCGCGCCGCGCGGGGCCGCTGTTCGAGGTCTACGCGAGCACCAGCCTGGCGTTGCGTTGGCGCCGGATGGCCAGGCTCCATCGCCGCTATGCCGCGGCGTACCCGGAGAGGTATCTGCTGCAGCGCTTCGAGGACCTGCTGGCAGACCCGGAGCAGACGGTGCGCCGGCTGAGCGACTTCATCGGCATTGCGTTCGACGACAGCATGCTGGAACAGGTCGTTCACAACTCGAGCTACGCCCCGAAGCGCTCCGGTGCCGGCATCGATCGCGCGGTGGCGGAACGCTGGCGGCAGCACCTTCCACGGACGACGGAGCGGTGGCTGTCCTTCCTGTGCGGTCGCGACCTGGCGAGGTTCGGCTACGAGCGCTGACGACGGGCCAGTACGCGCTCGTACATCGCCGCATGGCGCTCCGCCTGCCGCGCCGCGCTGAATTCGGCCTCCACCCTGCGCCGGGCGCCATCGGCGAGGCGCTCACGCTCGGCCTCGTTCGACAGGAGCTCTCGGAGGTTCGCCGCCAGCGCCACGGGATCGCCAGCTGGGACCTGGCGACCTGATGCCCCCGGAATCACCACCTGGCGGCTTCCGGCAACGTCGGTGGCGACGACGGCCAGTCGTGACGCCATCGCCTCGAGCAGCGCCATCGGCAGGCCTTCCCACAGCGAGGGCAGGACGAACAGGTCGCTGGCCGCCAGCAGGCGGGGGACGTCGGGTCGGTTGCCGAGGAAGCGCACGCCACCCAGCCCGCGCTCGCGCACCCGGCGTTCGAGGGACTCCCGCTCGGGTCCCTCCCCCACCAGCAGCACGACGTCCTCGTCGCCAAGCCCTGCCGATCCAAGCGCCTCCAGCAGCACCGCATGGCCCTTCTGGGCAAAGAGCTTGGCCACCACGATCACGATGTGGCCGGGTGACGTGAGGCCCAATTCGTCGCGCACCGTCTCGCGATCGTCGCGGGCGCCATAGCGGTCGACATCGATCCCGTTGGGGATGACGAACAACCGGCCGCGTGGCGGGTGGTACGCCCGTTCGACGGCTGATGCGACATCGTCCGAGACGGCCACGAAGCCGTCCGCCCGGCGTCCGCCGAGCCGATAGGCGATCCGGTACGCGGCACGCTTTGCACCGAGCAGCCGACGCTGGCCGGCGGGCAGCTGATCGGGACGCAGGTCCAGGAGCGCGTTGTGGACCGTCCACAGGACAGATGGCGCGCCGCGATCGCGCGCCGCGAGGGTGAGGAAGTCCGTGCTGCCGAGCAGGTGCGTCTGGACGACGTCCACGTGCTCGTCGCGCATCAACGCGCGCAGCTCGCCGCGGATGGAGCGTAGCTCGCCCGCCGCATGCAGCGGTGATGCCAGCGAGTGCTCGCGGCCCGTGACGACCCGCACCGCAACGCCGTCGGCCTCGATGTCCGCCCGCAGCGGGCCGTCGCGGAACGTGGCGACCAGCGGCCGCCAGCCGGTGGCGGGCAGTGCGCGCACCAACGTGCGGACGACCTCTTGCGCGCCACCGCGGTCGAGGTTCGCCACCAGGTGGAGGACGGTGCCCGGCATCAGGCAATGTTGACACCCCGAACCACGGGGCGGGCAACGCCCAACTTGCGCGGTACACTGCGCCTCCGACTCGACCGCACCGCAGGACTCACCCTTCATGGCCGTCATTCAGCAACCCCTCGGCAGGCTGCGCGGCGTGCCGGCCGTGGGCCGGCCGCTGGTGGTCATCGGCATCGTGCTGGCCGTCGCCGTGGGCTGGCTCGCCTCGCAGGGCCACGACCGTACGACGTTCGTGGTGGCGGTCGCGCTTCCCCTCCTCATCCTGCTCGTTCGCTACCCCTGGACGGCGGTCCTCGTCTACGTGGCACTGGAGCCGTTGTTCGCGGTCGGCGGCGGAACGGCCTCGGTTGGACCGGCCTCGGGCCCCGAAACGTGGCTGATCGAGCGCCTCCTCGTTCCCGTCCTGCTGCTGGTCGCGCTGGGATACCGGATGCTCGGGTTGAGCCGCAGCTACTTCCGGCTCAGCCTCACCGACGTCGCCATCGCCGGGTTCCTGGTCCTGGCCTTCGCCAACGTCCAGCTGATGACCGCCAACCCGGTACGGGAGATGGCCAACTTCTACGACAAGCTGGTCATCCCCATCGCGCTGTACTGGCTCATCCGCGTCATCGAGCCGCGAGAGCGGGAGCTGGAATGGCTGCTCTGGATGTTCATCGGCCTGGTCCTGCTCCAGTTCGCAGTTGGGGCGCTGAGCTGGCTGGCGCCATCGGTCCTGCCGGCCGACTGGCTCGGACGGGCTGGCGAACGGACCGTCGGCACCGTGCGCGGGCCGGGGCCATACACCACGACGCTCATGGTGGGCGCCATGATGGCGGTGGCGTTCCTGGGGGTCCGTCGCGGCGAGCTGTCACGCCTGGGGCTGTTCGCCGTCGTCGCCATAGCCTTCATCGGGATCGCGATCTCGTTTTCACGCGGCTCATGGGTGGGTGCCGCGGTGGTGCTCCTGGGCCTGTTCGCCTTCCAGCGAGGGGTGGCGACCCGGCTGACCGGCATCTTCTTGGTGCTCTTCGCGGTGCTGGTGATCGCCAGCGGCGGCGCGATCGCGTCGTTCGCGGCCACGCGATTCGCCGACGCCGACACGGCTGAGTCACGCCTCGTGACCAACAACGCGGCGATCCGAATGATCGGGCTGAAGCCCGCGCTCGGCTTCGGGTATGACAATTTCGAGCTCTTCGACGAATCGCTGAAGGTTCGCGTCGGGAACATGCCCGCCCAGGAAGGCAGCGCCCACCACACGTTCCTGGCCCTGGCGGCAGAGAACGGAGTGCCGGCGCTGGTCCTCTACCTGTTCCCGGTCGCCTGGCTGCTGTGGCTGACACTGCGGCGCTGGCGGCAGGTCACCAGCCGAAACCCATTACACGCTCCCCTCCTCATCGCCATGTGGCTGGCGCTGGCGCACCAGTTCATGGTGATGAACTTCATGGACATGCTGCACTCGAGCACGTGGGGAACTTCCCTGTGGTGGCTGTGTCTGGGCCTGATTCACGTGGTCCTGACGCGGGGCTCTCGCCCCGAGGAGGTGGTCCGCGTGGGATGGACCGTCCCCGCCCCGCTTCGCCCGTGAGGGAGGCTGCCCCGATCCTGCTGGCCGGCCTGGATCACAGCGGCAAGACGGCGTTGCGGGCTGCGTTGAACGCGCATCCGTCCATCCACATCGTGCGCCACGTCGAGCTGTGGACGCGGCTGCGGACCTGGTTCCATGCCGGCTCTGCCGGCCGGGAGCGCGTGATCGACTCGCTCACGTCGGGCAAGGCTGGCCTGGAGCTCGACCGCGACGGGCTCAGCGCATCGGCTGCAGGCGGCGACTTCCAGGCCCTGGTGTGCGAGTTCGGGCGCCAGGTTTGCGATCGGACCGGTTCGAGCCGATGGGGGCTGCAGGAG
>DASSEC010000286.1:0-7392 GCA_035696685.1 Candidatus Limnocylindria bacterium
CCTGATCGAGGACGGCGAGGCAGTCATCGTGGTCGACCCGGGCCTGGTCGCCAGCCGCGCCGCGATCCTCGACCCGTTACGCGCGCTCGGCCACGCGCCGGAGGATGTCACCCACGTCGTGCTGACCCACCACCACCCGGATCACGCGCTGAACGCGGCCCTCTTCCCGAACGCGGAGGTCGTGGATGCCTGGTGCCGCTACATCGGCGACCAGTGGCTCGATCACGCCGGCGATGGCTATCGGGTCAGCCCGAACGTGTGGCTCATGCTGACCCCGGGTCACACCACCAAGGACCTGACGGTCATGGCCGAGACCGCCGACGAAGTGGTGGCCTGCACGCACGCCTGGTGGCACGCGGACCGCACTCCGGAGGTGGATCCGCTGGCCGAGGACCAGGCCGCGCTCGAGGTGAGCCGGCAGCGGATCCTGGCCAGCGCGGATCGGGTGGTGCCCGGCCATGGTGAGCCGTTCGAGACCGGGCGCCACCGCTGAGGCCACTCCCAGGCTGCGGTCAGGCGGCCTCGGCGAAGAGCTCCAGCACGCCCGGCCATCCTGAGCGGTAGGTGGCAGCCGCCTCGCTGGCCTCATCGCCGTGGACCTCCCACCCGGTGTGGAGCAGGTCTACCTGCGTGCTCCCGTCCGGGCCGTCCGAGAAGGTGACCTCGACCAGCGTCGCCTGCTCCTCGCCGTAGCCGGGGTGCCAAGTCACCGCCACGCGGTCGACCGGCTCCCAGACGGTGACGGTGCCCCACTCCGACGTGCGGCCATCCATTGCCGATTCGTAGAGCCGCCCGCCGACCCGTGGCTCCAGGGTCACGCCGGCGGCTTCGGCGTCGTAGACCGAATGCCTCGAGAGTGGCCACCAGCTGCCCATCCGCTCGGTGAAGAGGCGGAACGCCTCATCCCGTGGCAGCCCTACCGTGACCGAACTGCGGACCTCCAGGGCCACCTCACGCGCCTCCATCAACATCAGGACTCTCCTTGGGGGCCGTCGCGGCCCGTCGTTGTGCCTCCTCGTCGGCAACGGCCTTGAAGCGGGCCAGTGCCTGCGACCAGAAGCGCTCCCAGTACTCACGCACCTCGTGGACGCCGGCGGGATCCACCGTGTAGATCCGCCGCGTGCCGACCTGCCGATCGGTGACCAGCCGCGCTTGTTTCAGGACGCGCAGGTGCTGGCTCACGGCCGGCCGGCTCACCGGCAGCCCCGCCGCCAGCTCGCCGACGGCCGACGGATGCTCCAGCAGTCGCTCGAGGATCGCGCGGCGGGTGCCGTCACCAACGGCGTCCATAACCGATGCGTAAGTGTTCACTTACCGTAAGTTAGCACTTACGAATAATCTGTCAAGCCCCTTGCCGGCCGGATGGCACTCGGCCGGATACCGTGATGGCAAGGCTGCAGACCACGAGCATGGTCAGCTGGGCGATCGCGATGGCCGGCGCCAACCCGAGTGGCACCGCGCCGAGGCCGACGACCGCGCCGGCTGCCCCCGTCCCGAGCGCGATCCCCAGCGTGTTCGCCAGCTGCACCGATGCCGACGCGGCGCCCTCGCCGCCGGCGGGTGCTGACTGGATGCTCGTCAGCGTCGCCAGCGAGTACGCGACTCCCATGCCCAGTCCGGCAATCGCCCAGCCGATGGCCGCCCAGTAGGTGGCGAGCGCCGTGACCGCGATCGCGACCTGGATGCCGATGCCGACGGCGATCAGCAATGCCCCGGCGGCCGTCAGCCAGGCACGATGGCCACGCTCCGCGAGACGGGCCTGGACCCACGAACCGGCTGCCCAGGTGACCGTGGCCGCCGTCAGCGCCAGCCCGCCGGCAATGGTCCCGGCGCCGCGGACCGAGGAGACGGTGAGTGGGATGAACGCCTCGGCCCCGAAGAACGCGGCGCATACGAGCCCGATCACCGCCGTCACCGCCCCCCGTCCGCGGCGGGCCTGCAGGGTCCCGTCCGGCAGCAGGCGCCGCAGTGGCCGGACGATCAGCACGCCGCCCCCGACGAGCGCACCGCCTGCCAGCAGCGGCTGGCCTGCATTGCCGGCGGCCAGCAGGAGCGCACCGGCCACGGCCAGCTGGAGGGCGTCCAGGACACGTCCGCCGGGACGCTCGCCGCTCGCCGGCCGCTCGGTCCGGCCGTGCAGCGACCGCATCGGCTTCACCATCAGCACCGCCGCCAACGGCAGCAGCGGCGCCAGCCCCAGGAACGCCCAGCGCCAGGAGAGCTCCTGCGCGATGTAGCCGGCGGCCGCCGGGCCCAGGATGCCAGGGAGCACCCAGGCGCTGGAGGTGATGGCGATCATGCGCGGCTGCGCGGCCGCGTCGTAGCCGCGGGCGATGACGATGTACGTGATGGAGGCGATCGCGCCGCCGCCGAGTCCCTGGATCACCCGACCGGCCACGATCCACGCCATGTCCGGGGCCACCCCGGCGATCCCCAGCCCCGCCGCGAACAGGGCCGCGCCGGCCACGAACGGCATCAGCGGCCCGCGGCGGTCCGCCTCGTACCCGGCCAGGACGATGCCGACCAGGTTGGCCAGCCAGAAGCCGGCGAAGGCCCAGCCATACAGCGGAAGGCCACCGAGTTCGTCCAGTGCCGCGGGCAGCACCGTCGGCACGGCCAGCCCCTCGAAACCGACGGCGGTGGTCATGAAGACCAGCCCGGCTGTGATCAGCCGCTGCCCGGGACCCCATGCACATCGGCTCATCGGCAGATGCTACGAAAGCCATCAGGCCCTCGAAACGGGGGTCGGACCGCCCCCCATCGCGTGACGGATGGCATTGCGGCAAGGGCGAGGAGGGACATAGGCTGGGCGCCGGATCGAAGGCCGGAGGTGCCGGCCTGGGTCCGGGCAGAGGAATCTTCAGATGTACGTAACCGATCGATTTGCCCAGGTCGCGGTCGCGGTCGGCAGGATCGTGATCGGCGTCATCTTCCTGTGGGCAGGGCTTGAGAAGCTGCTCGGCTCAGGGTCTGATGGCTTCACCGCGGCGGGCTTCCTGCAATTCGGCACCAACGGCACCCTCGGCTGGCCATTCGTCAGCGGCGAGGTGGTCGAGGGGACCGTCTTCAACCCGACGCATGGCTTCTGGGCGGGGCTCGGCACGAACGGGTCGATCATGCCCATCGTCAACTTCCTGGTGGTGGCGGGCCAGATCGGCATCGGCACCGGCCTGATCCTGGGCCTGTTCACCCGCTTCGCGGCGGTGATGGGCACGCTGATGATGATCTTCTTCTTCTTCGCCGCCTGGGAGTTCGAGTTCGGGATCGTCAACCAGCACCTGACCTACGCGGTCGTGACCTTCGGGCTGGCCGTCGTGGGCGCCGGGAACTACTTCGGCCTCGACGCCGCACTCGGGTCGTCGTTCCCCAAGGGCTTCCGGGACTGGTTCATGTCGGGCGAACCCCGCACGGAGATGCCCGCAACGGCCTGACACGGGCCGCGCAATCGGCGGTCGGGAGCGGGATAACGGACCCGCGACCGGCCGCCTTTCGCTGTCCTAGCGCTCCACCATGGGCTTGACCTCGCCGATCCAGCGCTCGAGCGTCTCGCGGTCGTACGGCGAAGCAATCTCGGCGATGAAAGTGTGAAAGCCAATCTCGCGGCGTTCGTGCATCCGCTCGGCCACGTCGTCCGGGGTGCCGACCCAGAAGGTGTCGTCGTCCTCAACCTCGCTCATTGGCGTGCGGTTGCGAGCCATCTGCTCCTCCCACGCCCGCCGCGCCGCCTCGCGCGTGTCGCGGATGACCGGCTTGCAGCCCACGGTGCGCTCGATCTCCGATTCGTCACGGCCGACCTCCTGGCAGTGGCGCCGCAGGACCTCGTCCTTGTGCTTCAGCAGCTCGACCGATCCCATGGCGTTCCACATGTCCGCGTAGCGCGCCACGGTGCGCAGGGTCTTCTTCTCGCCGGCGCCGCCGATCATAATCGGCAGCCGCTCCTGCACGGGACGTGGCAGGAGCACCAGCCGGTCGAACGCGTAGCGTGCACCCGGCTCCGACGTCACCTCCCCGCCGTCGAGGAGCGTGCGCATGGCGGCCGCCGCCTCGTCCAGCCAGTCGAGGCGCTGCCCGAACCCGCTGCCGAAGTCGATGCCGTGGGCAGCGTGCTCGAGGTCGAACCACGCCCCGCCGATGCCCAGGATCGCGCGGCCGTCGCTGACATGGTCCAGCGTCATGGCCAGACGGGCGACCAGGCCCGGGTTGCGGAACGTGTTGGCACCGACCAGCAGCCCCAGTCGGGCACGTGACGTCACCTTGGCCCAGGCCGCCAGCGTGGTCCAGCCCTCGAAGAACGGCTGGTAGGGATCGCCGAAGATCGCGTATAGGTGATCCCACGCCCACAGGTGCTCGTAGCCCAGCTCATCGACGCGGCGCGCCGCCGCCTCGTATTCCGCCCAGGTGGTCTGCTGGTTCCACAGCAGCACGCCCAGCTTCACGTCCGTCATAGCGTCCTCGTCACCTTCGAAAGCCCGATTGGCGCATCGGGGCTCACGCCCGCGCGCGCCGCCAGCCGATCGCACAGCAGCTGGCCCATGATCGCGTACGGCAGTGGCGTCAGCGAATCGGGCATCTCGCGTGCCAGCGACACCGCGCGCGGCCGGCCCTCGACCTCGCTGCCACCGACCCGCCACGGGCTGATGCCGCGTGCCTCGGCGGCGACGATTGCCTCGTCGATGCTCGCGCCAATGGGGCCGTCGGGGCGGAATGCCAGGACGGGAATGCCGGGAGCGGCGACGACCATCGGCCCATGGAGCACATCGGCCGAGGAGTAGCCGCTGGCGAAGACGCCGCATGCTTCCTTCAGCTTCAGGGCGGTCTCGTAGGCGGTGGACAGGTTGTACCCGCGCGAGATCACCAACGCCCGATCGGCGGCGGCCAGGTCGTCGAGCAGCCCTCCTCCCGGACCGTCCAGCCAGGCCGCACCCTGCCGGGTCGCGTCGACAAGTGCGTCCGCGATCCCGCCCATCGCGACGGCCAGTTCGCTGCCGGGCGCCAGGGCCGCGACCAGGCTGGCGGACACCGCCAGGCAGGCGACGTAGGTCTTCGTCGCCGGGATGGCGCGCTCCGTGCCCGCCTGGCAGTCGAGCACGTGCTCCGCGGCTCGGCCCACCGGAGCGTCCGGGTGGTTGGTGATCGCCACGGTCAACCCTCCCCCGCGCCGCGCCTCCTCGACCAGCAGTCGGACATCCGGACTCTCGCCTGACTGCGAGACGGCGATCAGCAGGCCGTCGCGCCAGCGCAGACGGGCGCCGTAGATGGTGGTCGCCGATGGCACCGCCAGGCCGGCGGGCAGCCCGCAATGGGTCTCGAGCAGGTACTGGAGGTAGATGCCGACGTGGTCCGAGCTGCCCCGGGCCACGATCGTGGCCCATCGTGGCCGAGCCCGACGTATCGCGTCCGCGGCAGCGGTGATCCCGGCACGGTCCCGCACCACGCGGTCGATGATCGCCGGGGTCTCGGCGATATCCATGCCCATGCCCGAGCGCTGGGCGGCGGCCGCCGTGTCAGGCATTGGCCAGCGGGCGCGGCGGGAAGAAGGCGGGCAGCGAATCGCGGTTTGCATCCAGCAGCGCGTCAAGCAGTGGCTCGGGGTCGGTGTGGCCGGCGACCAACGGGTTCGCCGCCAGCGCCTCCAGCGCATCCGCGCGGACGCCGCTCCGGGCTGCCTTGACCGCCAGCCGTTCATAGCGCTTGGCCGCCAGGACGAGCTGCCGGAGCTCGTCGGGCAGCGGCCGCTGCGGGAGGGGATGCGCCCCCTCCCGCCCGATGCGGGCCGGCACCTCCACGACGTCGTCGTCGGCGAGCTCGTCCAGCGCGCCCTCGTTGCGCAGGTCGACGACCTGGGGATCATCGGCGCCGACGGTGAGGCCCTCCACCAGCTGCGCGGCAGCTTCGCTGTAGAACGCGCCACCACGATCCGCGAGCAGTGCGGGCTTCTCGTCGAGCTGCGGGTCGCGGTACATCGCGAGCAGCCGCGCCTCGATGTCCATGACCTCGCTGGCCCGGTTCTGCCCCGTCAGCTGCTTGGCGAGGACCCTGTCGAACTCGTAGTAGTAGCGCAGGTAGTACGACGGGATCGCGCCGAGGCGACGATACGCGTCGAGGGGCAGGTCCATCTCGTGCGCCAGGTCCGCTCCCTCCGCCTCCAGGAGCTCCGGCAGCCGGTCGGTGCCGTCAACCGTCACCGATCGGATCCAGCTGAGGTGGTTCAGCCCGACGTGCTCGAGCGTGACGCGGCCCGGATCGACCTTCAGGCGCTGGGCTAGGTCCCGTTGCAGGGTGATGGCAACGTTGCACAGGCCCAGCGCGCGGTGCCCGTCGTCGAGCAGCGCCTGGGTCACGATGCCGACCGGGTTGGTGAAGTCGACGATCCAGGCACCGGGGGCAGCTCGTCGACGCGCCTCGGCAGCGATGTCCAGCACCACCGGCACCGTGCGCAGCGCCTTGGCGAATCCGCCGGCTCCGGTTGTCTCCTGGCCGATGGTGCCGAACCGGGGCGGCAGCGTCTCGTCCACCAGCCGGGCAGCCTGTCCGCCGATGCGCAGCTGCAGCAGCACGAAGTCCGCCCCGTCCAGCGCCTGCCCGAGATCGCGGGTCAGGCTGAGCGTGCCGGGCCAGGCCGCCCGCCGAAGCATTCGACCGGCGAGGCCACCGACCACCTCGAGGCGCTCCGCGTTGACGTCGTGCAGGACGATCCTGCCGACCTCGAGCCGATCACCCCGCGCGATGAAGCCGTCGATCAGCTCGGGGGTGTAGGTGCTGCCTCCGCCGATGACCGCCAGGCTGATGCCCATCCGTGCTCCGATCGCTGGTGCCATGACGCACTTGACGGATTGCTTATAACCATATAATCAAGCGTCGGTCAAGGACCCCCGTCGGCGGAATCCGCGAGGCAGGCACGGATGGCGCGCTTCAGGCTCGAGCTCGGTCCCACCCCGTTGCACCACCAGGTCTATGCCGACCTGCGGGCCGCGTTGGACGCGGGCGATTGGGCACCGGGACAGCAGCTGCCGCCGGAACGGGAGCTGGCCCGACGCTACGGCTGCAGCCTGATCACCGTGCGCCACGCCCTTGACGAGCTGGCGCGCGAGCAGCGGATCGAGCGGGCGCGCGGCCGCGGGACGTTCGTGCTGCAGCCCCGGATCGATCGCGACTTTGCAGGCGCCATGAGCTTTGCGGAGGAGATGGAGGTGCGCGGCCTCACCCCCGAAACGCGGCTCATCAGCTCGCGCCTCGAGCCCGCCGTCGGGACCGTGGCAAGCGAGCTGGGCCTCGACGAGGGTGACCCATCGCTGTACCTGGAGCGCCTGCGCCTGGCCAGCGGGGAGCCACTGCTCCTCGAGCAGGTCCACCTCGCTGCCGACCGGTTCGGCGAGCTGCTGCACTACGACC
>DASSEC010000287.1:0-2821 GCA_035696685.1 Candidatus Limnocylindria bacterium
CCCCTTGGCGATGCCCCCCAGGTCCAGCGCGCCGCCGACCGGCACGCGGACCAGCGAACGCTCGCGGTCGAGTCGCACGTGCCGCCAGAGGCCCGGATGCCAGGCCGCCAGCGGCGTGCCGGGCCGATTGGCTGGCAAGGAGGCGTAGGTGCGGTCGTAGCCGAGCTCCCGCATCCTCGCGCCGAGCAGCGGATCGAAGCGGCCATTGGTCGCCCGGGCCGCCCGCAGGGCAGCGTCGATGACCTCGAACGTCGCCGGGCTCACCCGCACGACCCTGCCCGCAGCGACGTTGATGCGCGAGAGCTCGCTGTCGCGCCGGAATCGGCTCAGTCGACGGTCCCAGTCGACGAACAGCCGCTGAACGCGGATCGCCTCCCGGCGGTGGCTCGATGGCAGCAGGACGCTGATATCGGTGCCCATGGACCGGAAGCGGAACGTGGTGGTGCTCATGAGCCGCGCGTCCGGGTCATGGGCGCGGTGGCGGTCTGGGTGAGGCCCGGCGCGGGATTCTGGGCGCTGAAGAAGCTGGAATTGTCGGTCGTGTCCTGGGTCACGGGGTCCGGCGTGCTCGTCGACGCGGGGTCCGCGGCGGGGATCGTGGCGTTGACGGCGCCCCAGATGAGCATTCCCATGCTCGCCGTGGCGGTGACGGCCACGCCCTTGAGCCGCCGCAGGCGGGATTCCTTGGCTCGTTGGTCGCTTCGCTGGTGCATGACCACACCTTGACGCGCGAGTCTGGGAATTCCATGTGAATCACGGCAAAGGTTTCTTAGCCGATGGGCGGATTCCACGCGTATCTGACATCGGGCTGGCGTTCCTCATTGGCGGACCCGTCCGTCATCTCGACGACCACGAAGCCATGCCGTTCGTAGAAGCGCCGGGCGCCAGCGTTGACCTGGAAGGTCCACAGCTGCAGCCCATCCGGCCGCCGTTCCTTCGCCACTGCCAGCAGCCGCGAGCCGATGCCGCGCCCTGTCCACGGCCGCCGCACGTAGAGCTGCTCGACAGTGCTGCCGCGCAGCGACATGAATGCCACCACCCGGTCGCCGATCCCGGCGACCCAGGTATCGGTTGCCGGCAGCAGGCCGGTCCGGACCCATTGCCGGACCTCAGCGTCGGCGTGTGCCGGTGGGAATGCGTACGTCTCGCGAAAGGCCGCCAGCCAGACCTCGGCGATCACCTCCGCGTCGCCGGCGCGAGCCGGACGGATCGCGATCTCGTCTGCCATGCAGCGATCATGGCGCCCCGCGGCGTCTGTATGGCGTGGAACCGTGCCATGGTCGGCTAGAGTGCGTCGCGTGACTGCGCGACGGCCTTCGTACGTTGGCCGTCAGCTTCGCCGGGTGGCAGCCCTTGCGCTGGCTCTCGCCGTCGGAGCCGCGGCACAGCCCGCCGTGGCGGCACCGGTCGCGCCGGCTCCCCCGCCGCCTCAGCGCGCGAGCGTCACCGTCCAGGCGGCAGTGCCACTCTCGGTGCTCATTGGCCAGAAGCTGGTCGTGGCCATGCACGGCACCTGGCCCAGCGCCGACCTCCTGGGCCGCATCCAGCGCGGCGAGATCGGCGGCGTGATCCTGTTCGGGGCCAACATCCGCTCGGCGACCCAGCTGGCTCGCGTCACGCGCCGGCTGCGCGTCGCGGCATCGGCCGGCGGCCAGCCGCCGCTGCTGATCACCACCGACCAGGAGGGCGGCCTCGTCAAGCGCCTGAAGTGGGCGCCGCCCACGCTGTCGCCGCCGCAGATGGGCGCCATCGGCAAGACGGCAACCGCCTTCACCCAGGGCCGGGCCACCGCGCATGCCCTGGCCTGCGCGGGCATCAACGGCAACCTGGCACCGGTCGCGGACGTGCCACATACCACCGACTCGTTCCTGTTCCAGGACGGTCGCACCTGGTCCTTCGACGCGACGGAGACGGCCGCGCTGGCCGATGCCTTCGCCTCCGGCGTTGAGGCCGGTGGCAACGTCCCCGCCATGAAGCACTTCCCGGGGCTGGGGCGCGCCACCCGCAACACGGACACCAGCATCGTGACGCTGGGCGCCTCCGCGACCCAGTTGGCACCCGGACTGGCGCCCTATCGGACGGCCATCGGCCACCACATCCCCATGATCATGCTGTCGAACGCGACCTACCGCGCCTACGACCGCTTCCGGGCTGCCGGCTGGTCGCGCGCCATCAGCATTGGCCTGCTGCGCGAGACGCTGGGCTTCGCCGGGGTCTCCATCACCGATTCGCTGAGCGGCACGGCCGCCGCGCGGGACGTCTCCGCGAGCTCGCTGGCCATCAAGGCCGCGGTCGCCGGTACGGACATGATCCTGCTCACCGGCTCCGAGTCCGGCAGCCGCGCCGCGTACGATGCGCTGCTCGCCGCCGCCCAGGCCGGCGACATTCCAATGGTCCGGCTGCACGCGTCGTACGACCGCATCAAGGCCATGAAGGCAGCCTTCCCGCCGCCCGTCACCGACAGCAATCCCCCCAACGTGACCGCGCCCGCTTCTGGCCTGTTAGCCGGGGGAACGCTGGGTGGCGTCACCGCCGCCGTCCGCACCGCGTGGTCGGCCACCGACGGCTGCCGGATCTCCGCCTACAGTCTCCAGCGCCGGACGGGGACCGGCACGTGGGTCGCCCAGGCGCTCCCCGACAGCCTCAGCACCTCCGTCGTGCAGGGACTGCGCTTCGGCGTGCGGTACCGATTTGAAGCCACTGCCACGGACGGCGCGGGCAACGTAAGCGCTCCGGTGGCTGGCACCAGCTTCCGCGCTCGGAGAGCCCAGGAGACCGATCCCGCCATCCAGTACCACGGGACCTGGCAGCTGGCGAGTGA
>DASSEC010000288.1:0-2122 GCA_035696685.1 Candidatus Limnocylindria bacterium
CGCGCTCCGGCTTCGCATCGCGCGCCCGTTCGACCATGGCAGCCAGCTCCGCGACCGTGGCGTCCGGATCAAGGTCCGCGTCGTCCACGTAGACGCCGAGCTCCTCCTCGATCACGCCCAGCAGCTCGACCCGGCTCAGCGAGTCCATGTTCAGGTCGCGCGACAGGCACGCGCTCGGCTGCACGTCGACGGAAGGCAGACCGGCGACCGAGGCCACCAGGGCGGTAAGCGGATCGCCCGCCGGCTGCGGGCCGGCTGCGGCGGCAGCACGCGTGGGCGCGTGGTGGGCCGGCGTGCCGGAGATCTCGTCGGCCAGGCGCTGCAGGATCAGCGGCTTCTTGACCTTGAGGGTGTGGGTGCGCGGGAAGTCGTCATCGGCCCAGATCGAGTGCGATCGGATCTGCTGGTGCGCGCCGAGCACAGCGTTCGCGTCGCGGATCACGGCATCGGCCTGCGCGGGGTCGTCGAGCAGCAGGACAGCGTGAACCTTCAGCTCGCCGTGCGGTGGTTGCCAGCCGACCACGGTGGCGTCGCGCAGCCGCGGGTCGCGGGCCAGCACCGCCTCGATGTCCTCCGGGTAGACCTTGGTCCCGTCCGGCATGGCCAGCATGTCCTTCTTCCGGCCACGCAGCGTCAGGAAGCCCTCATCCGAGAGCTCGCCGATGTCGCCGGTGTGATAGAAGCCCTCGGCGTCGATGGCGGCCGCGGTGGAGTCAGGGTCCTCCCAGTAGCCGGCGAACACGTTCGGCCCGCGGGCCAGCACCTCGCCGTCGGCGCCGATGCGGAGCTCCACGCCGGGGATCGCCTGGCCCACCGTGCCCAGCCGGTTGCGCTTCGGGTGCGTGAAGGCCACCACCGGCGAAAGCTCGGTGGCGCCGTAGCCCTGCAGCACGTCGAAACCCATGTCGATCCAGCGGGTGGCCAGGTCCGTCTCCAGCGCCGCGGCCCCGATGGCCAGCGTGCGGAAGCGGCCGCCAAACTGGGAGAGCACGCTGCGGAACAGCAGCCGCTTCAGGGGGCGCGGCAGCCCGTGCGCCCAGCGGTGCAGGCGCTCGAAGAGCTGTCGCTCCCCCGACGCGTCGACCTTGCGCTCGATGGCGTTGTTGAGCAGCTTCAAGCCGGCCGGCACGACCAGCAGCATCGTCACCCTGAAGTCGCGGAAGGTGCGGATCAGGACGGCCGGCTGACGGCTGACCGGGTAGACGATCGAGCAGCCGTACAGCAGGGGCGCCAGGAAGCCGCAGGTCTGCTCGAACAGGTGGCTCAGCGGCAGGATCGATAGCAGCCGCTCGTCGTCCTGGAAGGGGAATACGGTGCCCAGCGTGTCGGCATTGGCGGCCAGGTTGGCGTGGGTGATCATGGCCCCTTTGGGCTCGCCGGTTGTGCCGCTGGTGAACACCACCTCCACCAGGTCGTCGGGGGTAATGGGCACCTCGGGGAGCGGGTCCGCGTCGCGCGCCAGGTCCGGGATCGCCTCGATGCTGAGGACCGGCAGGCCCAGGCCCGCTGCCAGCCCTGCCGTCTGGACCGAGGCCAGCACCGCGCTGGCGCGCGTGCGCCGTGCGACCTTGGCCGCGAAATCCGGCTGGCTGCGCACGTCCAGCGGCACCAGCACGATGCCGGCGTGCAGCGCGCCGAGGTACGCGAGCCCCCACTCGGGCCGGTTCACGGCCCAGATCACCACCCGGTCGCCCTTGCGCAGTCCCATCCCGTCGAACACGCGCGCGACCCTGGGCATCTGGTCGGCCAGGTCGGCATGCGTCCACGTCCGGGTCCGGAAGCCGGGACGGATGAGCAGGGCGGGCCGGCTGGCGAAGCGCCGCATCGAGGCGCGCAGCAGATCGAGCAGTGTCGGCCCGGGGGCAGGCGCTGGCGTCCGCGCATTGCCGGCGGGTGGCGGCGCGGCCTTGGTCGCGGGCGAGGCAGGTGGCGCGCTGGCGGCCATGCTCGGGACTTCCCTCCTCCGCCGGCGAGGGTAGCGCCGTGCGTCGTGCTTGCCTAGGCCTCGGGCCGGGCGGGCGAGAGGCTCCGCTCGGCGCGGGCCGCGAGCCGCGCCAGCACCGCATTCGGCTCATCGCGCCACGGCGGGTAGTGGCCGAACGCGATCATGGAGACGTCGAGC
>DASSEC010000289.1:0-2504 GCA_035696685.1 Candidatus Limnocylindria bacterium
ATGGAGGGCCCCGTTGGAGAATCGAATCAGGGCGCCGTGGTGGCCCGGCTTGGCATAGATGCCCTGCGCATACGCCGCAGGCACGTCGCGGAGGATCTCGACTTCTGCCTTGACCACGCCATATGACTTCGGGTGCGCGCCGCGGACGGCGTGCCCGGTGCCCTCGGTTCTCGGTGATTCGCGGACCGTCTTCTCCCAATATTCGATGATCTGCGCCATCAGCTCGTCGATATGTGGATCGATGGTCTCGATCTCATCGCTGTAGCGCACGAAATCGGATGACATCTCTCAGCGCTCCTTCTCATGTCGGTCTAGCTTGTGTTTAGTTCGTTCATTCGTTGCGGCTCTCTGCCCTCGGTCGCTAGGCGAGGCTCCCGATCCATCTCAATGCCGAAAGGGAGGGCATGAAGAGGTACTCGCCGCCACGAGTGATGACAAAACGCTCGACGCCGTGCAGGCGACGCCGGAAAGGTCGCTGCGGGATCGTAAAGCTGCCGGTGCCGTCGTTATCGCCCGTGAGCAGGTCCTTCTCCTGGTCGAGGACGGCGAAGTTTCCGTCGTTGAGCCACTGCGACTTTACGAACTCGAACTGGCGGTCGAGGTACGCGCCGATGAAGACGAACACGATGCCGCGCTCGGCGCCGTCGTCGTCCAGCACCCCGGCCGGCAGCGGCGGGCCATAGGTGGTGCCCCGCCGAATCATGCGGTGCAGGTGAACGTCCCCGATGACGTCCGAGTCACGCGGATTGGTGCGTCTGGCGTGGGCGCCACGGGGGCAGATCAGGCCGCGCGGATCGGCCTCGTGGTAGAGAAAGTCGTTGTTGCGCTGCTCGTCCGCCCCCAGAGCCGGGTCGTCGCGCTCAGGCGCCAGGATCAACGGGGCGCCGCTCGGCCAGCGGCCCACGATCTTGGCGGCTAGCAGCGCCTCTTCGTCCGGAGTGCTGGCGTTGTCGTGGAGATACCGCCGGAAGGCGGCGACGCGCGTGTGCAGCTTCCGCCAGGCCACGAACGTGCCGTTACGGCCCAGCACGTCCGGCTGTGGCATCGGCGGCAGGTTCCCGATCTGGTCCGGATAGCCCAGCACGAACTCGCCCGCCTTGAGCGCGGGACCATAACCAGGGGGGACCGGTGCGCCGCTACCTTCGATCGCGGGATTGCCGATGCCGTCCTTGTAACCAAAGGTGGTGCGGCCGGAGGCCAACTGGTAGAAGTCCTGCCGATAGACGACCGGGAGGCCACCCAGCTGTGCGCGCGCCTGGCGCGCTTGTTCGAAGACAGCCGCCAACGACTCCTGGTCGGCGGCAACCAGGGCCAGAATGACGTGTACCTGGCCGGTGCTGAAGGGCGGCTCCCAGTGCTCGGGCGCGCTCTCGCCGGTATCGCCGATTAGTTCGGCGCGTGCCGCCATGCCCTGCCGGAACTCCTCGGGGAAGCTCTTCAGGGAGGGCTGCGGCACTCCGAGCGCTTCGAGGCCCCGGTACGTCAGCCCGACGTTGAGAATCGCCGGCAGGGTGGGCTGCCACCAGTTGGCAGCCGAGTCGACAAACTCGGCCAGCCGTCCCATCAACTGCCGGCCAGCCCTGGGATCGTCGACGCGGAGCAGGATGTAGGTGCCGACATACGGCGACGGCCGTGTGCGCAGCACGAAGCCCTGGATCTCATCCAGTTGCAGCGTTGGGATTTCAGTGGCTGTCATGTCGTCCTCCGAATCAGGCATCGACCGCTGTGGTATCGTGCGCCGGTTCGATTGGCGCTACCAGAGATTGGCGCATCGCGCATTTGGCGAGCGCGTGGGCGCGTGGGGTCGGTCTAAATGTGAGGTTTTGCCGCGCAAGCTGAAGGGCTCGTCGAGGATCGCCGCCGACACTCAGCCAGAACTCCGCCGCATGATCAGCGTATGCCTCAGGGTGACCCGCCGGGATGGTTGCGGGGCGGACGCGGAACCGATAGCTGGCGGCGTCAGAAAACAGGGCCGGTGGCCGGGCGTTGGGAAAGACATTCATGGCGAGGACGAGCTGGTCTGCCCCGGAGAAGCCAGGAAAGGCATAGAGGTCGGTGAGGTCAATGGCGGGATCTGCCAGGGCGCGGGTGCCGGATAAGTGGTCGGACATGACGCTGCGATGCTCCTTTCTGGGGTCTCGGCGCTGGCAATCCGCGCGTCGGTGCCGGGCTGACTGGTGATGCCCGGGTGTTATGGCGGTGGCCATAACACCCGGGACGGCAGACGGCTGCTCGGGAAGCCCTCCACCCGCAGACGGCCCGCCGGGGCGTGCCGCGACCGTGGGGGCGATGGGCCGCTAGCTGGACGCAGAGTCCAGCAACGCATCGAACGCCTGCGTGATTTTCTGCGCCCTGGTGACGTCCTTGACCGTCATGGTCGGATTGGCGACGTACCACCCTTCAGCGGATATCTGGTGCTCGGCGATCCAGTCTTTCACCTCCGGGCTGCGAATCCCCGGCCAGCCCTCCTGCCCCGAGAAGAGCAGGTCCAGCTCATCGGGGAT
>DASSEC010000290.1:0-13436 GCA_035696685.1 Candidatus Limnocylindria bacterium
TGGATGCGTTCAACGGTTCGCCGTTCGACCTGGTGCCGATCGAGCGGGGCGTCAGCCGACGCGCAGCCCTCCTGATCGGGGAGGAGGCGGAGAGCCTGCCCGGCATTGTCGTCGAGGTCGAGCCGGTACGACGCTACCTGGACGAGAACGGACGCACCGACGGGAAGCTGCTCTCGCACGTCCTCGGCTACGTGGGGCCGATCAACGCGACGGAGTTCAGCGACCTCGCCGACAGTGGTTACCTGCGCGACGACCTCATTGGTCGCGCCGGCATCGAGTCCAGCTACGAGACAGCGCTGCGCGGGACGTATGGCAGCGAGCTGATGGAGCGCGACGCGCAGGGACGGCCCGTGAAGGTCGTCCGCACCGAGGCCGAGCCGAAGCCGGGCGCAAACCTGATGCTGACCATCGATGCGAGGATGCAGCGCATCGCGACGCAGTCGCTGAAGTGGGGCATGCGCGCGGCGGGCCTGGACCAGGGCGTGACGGTGGTCATGAATCCTCAGACTGGCGAGATCCTGGCCATGGTCTCGCTGCCTGCCTACGACAACAACAAGTTCGCCACGGGCATCAGTCCGGAGGACTACAGCGTCTACCTGAACGACCCCGCCAAGCCGCTGCGCAACCACGCCATCGCCGATATCTTCCCCCCGGGATCCACGTTCAAGCTGGTCACCGGGCTGGGCGCGCTCGAGGAGGGCGTCACCACGCCGACCAGGCCGTGGCAGACCTACGGCTGCTACCAGATCCCGAATGCCCCGAAGGGCCAGTGCCTGTTCGACTGGAACCATGCCGGCTTCGGGCGGATCAACCTGGTGCAGGCCTACGCGCTGAGCTCCGACACCTTCTTCTACCAGATGGCCGTGGCGCTGGGCATCGACCGGCTCGGCGACTGGGCCCAGGAGCTGGGGTTCGGGCAGAAATCGGGCATCCACTTGCCGGGCGAGGCGGCCGGGATCGTGGCCAGCCGGGAATGGGCGCGCTCGCAGGGCCGCGAGGACGTGTTCACCGGTGAGCTGGCGCAGGCGGGCATCGGTCAGAACGTGGTGGCGGTCACCCCGCTCCAGCTGCTCAATGCCTACAGCGCGCTGGCCAATGGCGGACGCCTGATGCAGCCGATGATCGTCCGCGGCGAGACCGACGCGCACGGCCGGCTGATCAAGAAGTACAGCCCGCACGTGATCCGCCGGATCAGTG
Source organism: Candidatus Limnocylindria bacterium (assembly GCA_035696685.1). Taxonomy (GTDB): domain Bacteria; phylum Chloroflexota; class Limnocylindria; order QHBO01; family QHBO01; genus DASSCW01. The sequence continues at coordinate 1,198 of DASSEC010000290.1, forward strand.
CCAGCCGGGCGAACCTGCAGACCATGCGGATCGGCGCGCGCGAGGTGATCACGACCGGCCACGCCTACAACATCCGCGACCTGAAGCTCCCTGGTGCCCTTTCCGGCAAGACCGGCACCGCGGAGTTCGGCACGCCCGGCAAGAACGGCGTCCTGCCCTTCCACTCCTGGTTCGTGGCCTACCTGCCGTCGAAGGCAGGCGCCACCGACGCGAACCTGGCCATCCTCACCTTCTCTTACTCGGCGATCGTGCCGGGCAACGTCTCGCTGGAGGTGGTCAAGTACTTCCTCCAGCAGTGGTACGGGCTGCACCAGGATCTGCGGCTCGACCCGCGCGACTTCAGCCTGGTGGCGGCCAACTGATGGGTGCGGTCGCGGCAACTACAACACTTGTTGACAACGTCCGGGCGCGACGCTGGCGAGCGTTCGACCTGCAGCTCTTCCTCTACATGCTGCTGCTGATCGCCTTCGGCGTGGTGATGGGCTACTCGGCCGGATTCGCCGAGCAGGGAGCCGGAGCGGGCTTCTCCCAGTCGGTGAAGACGCTGATCTGGACCTCCATCGGCCTGATCATCTTCTTCGTGGCGGCCAGCGTGGACTACCACTGGCTGCAGACCCTCACCGTGCCGATCTACGCGCTGGTGCTCGGGTTGCTGACGCTGACGATGCTCATCGGCACCAACCTGTTCGGCGCCCAGATGTCCATCAGCGTGGCCGGGCTGGACTTCCAGTTCAGCGAGGTCAGCAAGGTGCTGATGATCGTGGTCCTGGCGAGCTTCCTGTCGGGCCGGCGCGAGCGCATCGGCAAATTGTCGACGCTGGTCGGGGCGGGCCTGATCATGGCCATTCCCACCCTCCTGGTGTTCAAGCAGCCGGATCTCGGGACCGCGCTGGTGTTCGTGGCGATCCTGATCGGGATGCTGTTCATGAGCGGGGCCAGCATCGGCTGGATGGGCGTGCTGGCCGGCGGCACGGTGGCGGTGGCGCCGGTGGTGGTGCAGTCACTCGCCGACTACCAGCGGGAACGCCTCTTCTGCTTCCTGAACCCGTACGCGGACCCGCAGGGCGCCTGCTATCAGCTGGTGCAGGCCCTGAACGCGGTCGGTTCGGGCGGCCTCTTCGGGCAGGGCTTGACGGCGGGGCGGCAGAACCAGCTTGGCTTCCTGCCGGTGCAATCCACCGACTTCATCTTCACCGTCGTAGCCGAGGAGCTCGGCTTCCTGGGCAGCGTCGTCCTGCTGGTCATCTTTGCGCTGCTGATCTGGCGGGTGCTGGCCATCGGCTGGGGATCGGGAGATGCGCTGGGCACGATGGTGGCCACTGGCCTGGCCAGCATGCTGCTGTTCCAGATCATGGTGAACGTAGGCATGGTGATCGGCATTATGCCGGTGACCGGCATCCCGTTGCCGTTCGTGACCTACGGCGGCTCGTCCATGATCAGCCTGCTGTTCGGCATGGGCATCCTGCAGTCGGTGCGCATGCACGCGCGCAAGCCCACCTTCTAGCCCAAGCGGCGCCTACTCCCCCAGGGCCTCCGCCTCCGGGGCCCGTCCCTGCGTGTCGATTTGCTCGGGCGTCTGGGCACGCATGCGGGTCGGTGCCGCCGCGGCGTATGCGTCGTCTGGCGAGTCGCCGTGGAGGCGGCGGAAGGTGTACCGGTAGAGGTCGCGCCCGAGCGCGACCGTGGGTGCCGCCAGGATCGCACCGCCGATGCCGAATAGCGCGCCGCCGGCCACGAGCGCCAAGATCATCACCGCCGGATGAAGGTTCACGGCGTCGCCGATCACCTTGGGGACCAGCAGGTTGTTCTCCAGCTGCTGGATGGCGGTATACAGGACCACGGCGGCGATGGCCGCCGCCGGGCTGATGGACAGGCCGATGAGCACCGCCGGCACGGCGGCGATGACTGGTCCGATGATCGGGACCCACTCCAGCACCCCGGCGATCAGCGCCAGCACCAGCGTGAACTGGCCGAACTCGCTGAAGCCGACGAAGGTCAGGATGGTGAGGCCGATGGTGGTGGCCAGGAAGATGGCCGCGCCCAGGATGAGCTCGCCGCGCACCCATCGACCACCGACGCCGCTCACGATGGCCATGACGTTGCCCGCGTCCGGACGCCACGACTCCGGCAGGCCGCCCTCCACCGCCGCGGGCAGCCGTTCGCGATCCTTCAGCACGAAGAACAGCCACACCGGGATCACCACCAGGCCCAGGACGAAGCTGGCCGCGCGCACGACGGTCGACACCGCCGGGCCAAGGATCTGGCGGACCGCGTCGCCGAAAGCCGTTTCGGCGCTGGCGATCGACTGGTCCAGCGCCGCACGCAGGTCCGGCGGCAACGGGAGTGACAGGTACCACTCCTGCAGTCCGCGTTGTACGTTGGATACCGCCGCGCCGAGCTCCGGCAGGTGCTCGAGGAAATCGCGCGTCTGCCTGGCGATGGGCGGCACGGCAAAGGCGACCAGCCCCCACATCAGGACGACAATGCCGGCGTAGCCGATCAGGATGCCCGCCCAGCGCGGGATGCCTCCTCGTTGCAGCCAGGTGACCACTGGGTCGAGGACGAATGCCAGAGCTGCGCCGATGAAGAAGGCCGGCAGCGCGCCCTTGACCGACCAGAGCAGCCAGCCGAGGAGGACCAGGACGGCCAGCACGAAGAGGCTGAGCCGATGTCGTCGCAGGGCGTCGAAGAGATCAGCCACCAATTCCAAGGTACCATCGAGCGCTGATGACTGACCAAACGACCGCCGAGCGCACTCCCCGGCAGCGCTGGCAAATCCTGTTCGCGCGGCGCGATCCGGCGCTCCGCCTCCGGCAGGCCGAGCTCCTCGCCGAGTTCGAGCGCGCGTTCCGCGAGGCCGGGCTACCGATCTCGCAGACGAACGCGGCGCGGCCGCGCTCCCGGCTCAAGTTCGCCGCAAACCTGCCGGTGGGCGTGGAGCTGCGCGGCGAGGTGCTGGAGCTGTACCTGGACGAGCTGACGCCCATCGGCCGGATCCAGGCCGCGTCGGACCTGCTCCCCGAAGGCGTCGAGATGGTCGACGCGCGCGTGGTGTGGCAGGGCTTTCCGTCGGCCGCCTCGCAGCGGCGCGCGGCCGAGTACGAGGTCGAGGTGCGGCCGCGCGGCGACGCGCCGCTCTCCAGCGACGAGCTGCGCGGCGCGGTGGTGCGGCTGCTGGCCGCGGAGCGGCTCCCCGGCAAGCGGCGACGCGGCGAGAGCGAGCGGCGCTCCGATTCCGGGCAGCGGGACCTGCGGCCGTACGTCGAGGACGTGGAAGTGCTCGACGTCGACGAGGCAGCCCGAACGGCCAAGCTGCGGATGGTGCTTCGCCTCGATCCGTCCGGCGCGGGTCGGCCGGAGGACGTGGTGGCTGCCCTGGACCTTCCCGTCCATGCCGGACGGGCGGTCCGGACGCGCCTGCTGTTCGTTGACACTCCCCCCATCGCCCGGTAGACTTTTCGCCCCGCGGGTTGATCGTCGGCCTGCGTCGCCGTGCGCGTTTTGGCGTGCGGTCGGAACCCGATTTCAAATGTTGGAGAAGCCATGTTTGCCGTGGTGAGCAGCGGCGGAAAGCAGTACCGGGTGGAGCCGGGCAGCACGGTCGCCGTCGACCGCGTGGCCTCGGAGCCCGGTGCCTCGATCACGTTCGACCGCGTCCTGCTCATCGGCGACGGCGACGAGACGACCGTCGGCACGCCGCTGGTGTCGGGCGCCTCGGTCAGCGGCACCGTGCTCGGCGAGGAGCTCGGGCCGAAGCTCGTCATCTTCAAGTTCAAGCAGAAGGTCAAGTATCGCCGTCGGACCGGTCATCGGCAGCATATGAGCCTAGTGCGGATCGACGAGATCACGGCCAGCGGCCGCACGGTCAAGGCCGAGGCGGCCCCGAAGCCCGAGCCCAAGGCCGCAACGGCCGAGGCAAAGCCCAAGCGGGCGACGCGGGCGAAGGCTGAGGAGAAGGTAGAGCCGACGGCGGAGGCAGGGCCAGCCGCAGTTGCCGAGACATCGGCTCCGGCGGACGAGGTGAAACCCAAGCCTCGCGTCTCGCGGGCGCGCACCGCAAAGCCGAAGACCGAGGCATCGGCCTCGACGGAGGAAACCACGGAGGCAGCCGCCAAGCCCAAGCGGCGCGCGCCGGCCAGGACCAGGAAGGCCGAGACGGCCGAGGAGTAACAGCAATGGCACACAAGAAGGCCGGCAGCAGCAGCAAGAACGGGCGCGACAGCGTCGGGCAGCGGCTGGGCGTGAAGCGTGGCGACGGGCAGGACGTCCTGTCCGGCACGATCATCGTCCGGCAGCGCGGCAGCACCTTCAATCCCGGCGCGAACGTCGGGATGGGTCGCGACTACACGCTCTTCGCCACCGCCGACGGCAAGGTCAAGTTCAGCCACGAGTCCCGCGACAAGAAGCGCGTCAGCGTCGTCAGCGCCGACGCGTAGGAGCCCAGCCATGAAGGCAGAGATTCATCCCAAGTACTATCAAGCCGAGGTGCACTGCGTCGGCTGCGGCACCACCTTCACGGTCGGGTCGACCGCGGAGTCCATCCGGGTCGAGGTCTGCGCGAATTGCCATCCGTTCTACACCGGGACCCAGAACATCGTCGACACCGCCGGCCAGGTCGAGCGGTTCCAGCGACGCATGGAGCGCGCCAAGCGCTGACCGCGGCATGCGCCCGCGGCTGAGCGGCCGGCGGGCGCTCCTCGCGCCGCACCTCCTGTTCCTCGTGCCCGAGCTGCTGATGGCGGCCGGGCCCTTCGTGATCCAGACGGTGACCGATGCGAGTCGCCGTGCCTTCCGCATGCCCGACTTCTTCTATGGCGGGCAGGCGCTCATCGAGGGCGTCATGATGCGCGGCCGCACGACGGTGGCCATGAGCGTGCGCCCGCCGTCGGGCGAGGTGCAGACGTACTCCGAGGCGCTGCCGGCGGCGCTCCAGCGCGGCCGGTGGCTGAAGGTTCCCTTCGTGCGCGGCCTCTTCGTGCTGTACGAGACGCTCGTGCTCGGCACGCGGATGCTGATGCGCTCCGCGGCCATCGCCGCCGAGGGCGAGGACATCGCCATCAGCCGCGGAATGATGGTTGGCACCATGCTCTTCTCGCTGGGTTTCGCGGTTGCCATCTTCTTCGTGCTGCCGCTCTTCCTCTCCACGTTCGCCGATGCCGCCACCGAATCGGACCTGTTGGCGAACCTGGCGGAGGGGGTGATCCGGCTGGGGATCTTCGTGGCCTACATCGGGCTCATCGGCCTCATGGGCGACATCAAGCGCGTGTTCGCGTACCACGGCGCCGAGCACAAGGCCATCAGCGCCCACGAGGCGCAGGTGCCGCTGACCCCGGTCGAGGTGGACCGCTTCTCTACCGCTCACACCCGATGCGGCACGACCTTCCTGCTCATCGTGGTCGTCATCAGCATCTTCTTCTTCAGCCTCATCCCGCGAGGCGGCGTCCCGCTGCCGCTGCTTTTCCTGTCGCGCATCGCGCTGATCCCGCTCATCGCCTCCGTGAGCTACGAGCTGGTGCGGTTCGGCGCCAGCCACTACGGCAATGCCCTGGTGCGGGCCATCTACCAGCCCGGCCTGTGGCTGCAGTCGCTCACCACGCGGCCCCCGGACCACTCGATGCTGCAGGTCAGCATCGCCTCCCTGGAGTCGTGCCTGGCTGCCGACCGTGCCGCCGGCACGCCGGACGTGGAACCGACGGCCGACGTGGTCGACCCCACGGCGGGCGTCCTGCCCTGAGGAGTCCGGCCCAATGATCGACCGGCTGCGGGAGATCGAGGAGCGTTACGAGGCCCTCACCGCGGAGATGTCCTCGCCCGGCCTGGACGTTGCGCGGATGACCGAGGTGGGCCGGGAGCTTGCCCGACTCGAGCCAGTGGTGCGGGTCGCACGAGAGTGGCGTCAGATCGAGGAAGGCCTCGCCTCGACCACCGAGATGGCGCATGACCCCGACGAGGAGGTGCGCGTCATGGCGCGCGACGAGCTGGAGACGCTCGAGGCGCGCAGGGACGCCCTGGAGGGCGAGCTGCACACGCTGCTGCTCCCCCGCGACCCCAATGACGAGCGCAACGTGATCCTGGAGGTTCGCGCGGGAACCGGGGGTGACGAGGCCGCACTGTTCGCCGCCGACCTGTTCCGCATGTACGCGCGCTATGCCGATACGCGGCGCTGGAAGCTCGAGCTCCTCTCCTCGTCGGAGGCGGCCAGCGGCGGCTTCAAGGAGGCGATTGCCGAGGTCACGGGCGCGGGGGCCTACTCTCGGCTGAAGTACGAGAGCGGCGTGCACCGCGTCCAGCGCGTGCCTGTCACCGAGGCGCAGGGCCGAATCCACACGTCCACGGCCACGGTCAGCGTGCTGCCCGAGGCCGACGAGGTGGAGATCGACATCCCGGAGAAGGACCTGCGGGTCGACGTCTACCGGTCCAGCGGACCCGGTGGCCAGAGTGTGAACACCACGGACAGCGCCGTGCGCATCACCCACCTGCCCACCGGCCTGACGGTGGCCATCCAGGACGAGAAGAGCCAGCACAAGAACAAGGCCAAGGCCATGGCCGTGCTGCGCGCTCGGCTGCTGGAGCTGGAGCAGCAGCGCCAGGCGGAGGAGCGCGGTGAGCAGCGGCGGTCGCAGGTGGGCAGCGGGGAGCGGGCGGAGAAGATCCGCACGTACAACTTCCCGGATGACCGGGTCACCGACCATCGCATCGGCCTGACCCTCCACAACCTGCCCGCCCTCCTGCAGGGAGACCTGGACCGGCTGGTGGACCCGCTGGCGGAAGCCGATCAGGCCACACGCCTGTCCGAAGCCTCGGCCGATGGCGCGGGCGGGGCTGCCTGAGCCGATGTCAACCCCTTCGCCGGCACCCATGCTGGCCTCGAACGAGGCGCGGTCGCTGATGCTGGCGGCCACTGAGCGGCTCCGGGCGTCGGGCTCCCCGTCCCCGCGGCTGGATGCCGAGCTGCTGGTCGCGCACGCGTTCGGCCGTGACCGTGCCTGGTTGCACGCCAACCCGGAGGCGGCGCTGGCCCAGACCGAGCTGAAGGCACTGGGCGGCTGGGTGGAACGGCGCGCCGCCGGTGAGCCGGTGGCCTACATCCGCGGCTACAAGGAGTGGCTCTCGCTCCGCATCCTGACGGACGCGCGGGCGCTGATCCCGCGTCCCGAGACCGAGCTGCTCGCCGAGACGGCCATGGGCGAGATCGCCGGCCGCCTGGTCCGCGACGACGCGCCCATCGCCGCGTGGGAGGTCGGCACCGGCGGCGGTGCGGTGACCGTCGCGCTCGCGCTGCGCTTCCGGCAGGCGCTGGCCCTCGGCCGGCTGCGGCTTGGCGCCAGCGACGCTTCTCCGGAGGCCCTGGAACTGGCGGCCGAGAACCTGGCGGCCCACGGCCTGTCGGGTACGGTCTCGTTGGGCTGCGGCGACCTGCTGGATCCACCGGTCCTGCCGGCACCGCAGCAGCCTGACGTGCTGCTGGCCAACCTGCCGTACCTGTCCACCGCGGAAGTGGCGACCGGTGCGGGGAGCCTGCGATACGAGCCCAGCCTGGCACTGGACGGAGGGGCGGACGGGCTCGACCAGCTGCGGCGCCTGCTGGCGCTGCTGCCGGGTCGCCTGGCAGCGGGCGGAGTGGCTCTGCTAGAGATCGGCGCAGGGCAGGCGGACGAGGTCCGCCAGCTGTCGGCGGACCTGCCCATGGCAGCCGATGTCTCCGCCCTGCCTGACCTCGCCGGCAGTGAGCGCGTCATCCGGATCGCACGCGCGTGACCGAACGGCTGGCATCCGACGAGGCGGGAATCTCCGCGGCGGCGGCGCTGCTGCGTGACGGCGCACTGGTCGCCTTCCCCACCGACACGGTCTACGGCCTCGGCTGTGCAACCGCTCACCCGGAGGCCGTGGACGCGATCTACGCCCTGAAACGCCGTCCCACGGACCGCCTCATCCCGATCCTGGTGGACCGCCTCACCGCAATCGGCACGGAGTGGACCATGGAGGAGCGCGCGCAGCGGTTGGCCGAGGCCTTCTGGCCTGGCGCGCTGACCCTCGTCCTGCACGGCCCAGACAGCCGCAGCCAGGCATTCCGGGCTCCGGACCACCCCACGGCGCTGGCCCTCATCGGGGCTGCAGGGCCGCTGTACACGACCAGCGCCAATATCAGCGACGAGCCGGAGACGCTCGACGCGGACGACGTGCTGATCGCGTTCGCCACCCAGGCAGACGGGCTGGCGGCGGTGGTCGACGGTGGCCGCGTGCCGGGCGGCGTGGCCTCGACCGTGGTCGACCTGGGTGAGGGGCCGGCGCGGATCGTCAGGGAGGGCCCCATCGGCCGCGAGGAACTGGCCCGGGTCGTGGTTCTGCAGCCGTAGACTGACGCGCGCATGCGCGTCGCCATCGGCTCCGATCACGCGGGCTTCGCCCTCAAGGGCGAGCTGTGCAACCTGCTGGACGAGCTGCGCATCGAGTACCGCGACTTCGGGACCTTCAGCGACGAGCCGGTGGACTATCCGGATTTCATCGCCCCCGTCGCGCGGGCGGTGGCGAGGGGCGAGTTCGACTTCGGCATCGTGCTCGGCGGCAGTGGCACCGGCGAGGCCATCGTGGCCAACAAGGTGCGCGGCATCCGCTGCGTGCAGGCCACCAACCCGGTGGTGGCACGCCTGGCGCGCGAGCACAACAACGCCAACGTGATTGCCTTCGGCGGACGGATCGTGGGCACCGAGGTGGCGAAGGCCTGCGTCCGCGAGTTCCTGACTGCGCAATTCCAGGGCGGTCGGCACGTGCCCCGCCTGGAGAAGCTGGCGCGCATCGAGGCCGAGGAGGCCGGGCGCTAGTCCCATGAGCGTGGCGCTCGACGATCACGAGCGCGCAATGCTGGCCGGCGAGGATGGAGCCGGCGCCGCGCTGGCCATGCGGCTGGTCCTGCTGGCGGCAGACGCGCTCCAGGCCGAACGGTTGATTCCCATCAGTCGCGCACACGTCGATTCGTGCCTGCATCACGGCCAGGCGAGCCAGGATTTCGTCGATCGGCTGCTCGCCGGCGGCGCCACGGTCCGTGTGCCCACGACCCTGAATGTCGGGACGCTGGACCTGCTGCACCCAGAGCTGTGGCGTGGCTCAGCCGAGGCCGCCGCTCGCGGGCGGCGGCTGATGGAGTCATACGAGGCGCTCGGTTGCCGGCCCACGTTCACCTGCGCGCCCTACCAGCTGCCGGACGCTCGCCCGGCGCGCGGGGAGCAGGTGGCCTGGGCGGAATCCAATGCGATCGTGTTCTGCAACTCGGTCCTGGGGGCGCGGACCGAGCGGTACGGAGACTTCACCGATATCGCCTGCGCCATCACCGGGCGGGTGCCCGACGCCGGGCTGCACCGGGATGCCGCGCGTCACGCGACAGTCGTCCTGCGGCTGGCGGCGGATGTGCCGGCCGAGCTGCGTGAGGACGATGGCCTCTACCCGGTGCTCGGAATCGTGCTCGGGCGGACGGCTGCCGCGCAGGTGACCGTGGTTGATGGCCTCCTCCGTGTGTCGGAGGACCGGCTCAAGGCAATCTGCGCCGCTGCCGCGTCGTCGGGCTCGGTGGCGATGTTTCACGTGGTTGGCTCGACCCCGGAGGCGCCCACGCTCGATGCTGCCCTCGGCGGCCGTACACCGCAGCGCGAGGTGGAGATCACGCTGGATGAGCTGCGCGCGGCCCGCGATGCGCTCTCGGCTGGTAGTGGCGCGGCGCTGGGGGACGCCATCGGGGCGGTGTCGCTCGGAACGCCCCACGCCTCCGCAGCGGAGCTGGCGGCCATCGCGGCCGAGCTGGAGGGTGATCGGGTGGCGCCCGGCGTCGAGCTGCTGGTTTCCACGTCGCGCGGGGTGATGGAGATGGAGGCGGCCGGCGAACCGATCTCCCGCCTCCGCGAGGCGGGAGCGGAGATCCTGGTCGACACCTGCAGTTACCTGGGGCCGATCCTGCGCCCGACGCCACTCCCCACCATGACGGACTCGGGAAAGTGGGCCTACTACGCGCCGGGCAACATCGGCGCTCGGGTGGTATTCGGCTCTCGGCGGGAATGCATTCGCAGTGCCGTGACCGGGCGGCTGTGGCGCGACGCGGCCGTCTGGGGCAGCCACTGATGCGCGGTCGGGTGCTGTTCGACGGCGAGGCGCGTGGCGCGGCGCTCGTCCTGCGCGAGCCGCTCTCGCTGTGGGGCGGCCTGGATCCCGAGACGGGCGTCCTGATCGACGCTCATCATCCCCAGCGCGGCGCGGTGCTTACCGACCGGGTGCTGGTCATGTCGGGCGGCAGAGGCTCCTCGTCGTCCTCCTCGGTCCTCGTCGAGGCCATCCGGACCGGCTCCGCGCCGGCGGCCATCCTGCTGTCCGAACCCGACCTGATCCTGGCGGTCGGTGCCGCGGTCGGCGAGGAGCTGTACGGGCGCCGCATCCCCGTCCTGGCGCTGGACGCAACGGATCTTGCCGGCATCGCCGACGGCACGCCGCTGCGGATCACGACCGGCGGCGAGGTGCACGCCGGCTGAGCCGGTATGCTCGGCGATCCCATGGAACGCCTGGAAATCACCGAGCTCCGCCCGGAGCACATCCCCGCCGCTGCCGAGCTGCTGGCTGCGCGACAGGACCGCCTGCGAGCGGTTCGGCCCGAGCTGCCCGAGGCATTCACGCAGGCCGCGGCCTGCCGGACGGTGCTCGAGGGGCTGCTGGCCAAGCCGGGCTCCCATGGCGTGGTGGCGCGTGACGAGAGCGGACGCATGGAGGCGTATCTCATCGGCTGGCATCGGACGGAGGAGATCTGGGGACGCGCCGCCTGGAGCCCGATCGACGGCAGCGCGCTGGCCGCCGGCCTCGACGCCGAGCGGGTACGGGATCTGTACGCCGTTTGGGCCGAGCACTTCGTCCAGCGCGGCATCTACCGACACTACGTGCATGCGGCGGCCGACGACCCGGAGCTGCAGGCCGCCTGGTTTCGCACCGGCTTCGGTCAGATGCAGGCCCACGCCACTCGCGAGATTCCCACTGACATCCAGGGCCCGAAGGACACGCCCTTCACGATCCGCAAAGCTGAGCCAGCCGACGCTGACCTGCTCGAGCCGATCTTCCCCATCATCCCTGCCGCCCTGATGCGGCCCCCGGCCTATGCCATATCTCCCCCCGAGCGCTTCGAGACGGTCCGGGCCGATTACGAGGGCGACCTGGGCGATCCGCAGGCTCACTATTGGCTGGCCGAAGAAGACGGCATCGCCCTCGGCCTGGTGGGGTTCTGGGAGCCCGAGCCGGAGCCCATGATCCCCGACGGCGCGACCGAGATGGCAACGGCCATGACCCTGCCCTCGGCCCGTGGCCGCGGGGTCATCCGCGCCCTGGTGGAGACCGCCTGGGCCGACGCGCGGTCCCGCGGCATCGGCTGGGCGATCACCGATTGGCGCACGGCGTCGCTGCCGACCCATCGGAGCTGGGTCGCGCTCGGCTATCGGCCGCTCTACTACCGGCTGCATCGGCACATCGACGAGCGCGTGGCCTGGGCGAGCGCCATGCACGGCGAGGCCGCCGCGGATTGAATCGGGCTACACTCGCCAGCATGGATTTCTGGGCACCGCTCGACACCGAGGATCCCGAGATCGCGCAGGTCGTGCGCGATGAGGAGGAGCGCAGCCGCTCCCACATCGAGCTGATCGCGTCGGAGAGCTACCCGTCGCTGGCCGTGCTGCAGGCCACCGGCTCGGTGCTGACCGCCAAGTACGCCGAGGGCTATCCGGGACGCCGCTACTACGGTGGCTGCGAGGTCGTTGACGTGGCCGAGAACCTGGCCCGCGATCGTGCCAAGGAGCTCTTCCGCGCCGAGCACGCCAACGTGCAGCCGCACGCCGGAGCGCAGGCCAACATGGCGGTCTACCACGCCCTGCTGGAGCGCGGCGACATCGTCATGGGGCTTTCCCTGGACCAGGGCGGCCACCTGACCCACGGCTCGCCGGTCAACTTCTCCGGCCAGTACTACAGCTTCGTCGCCTACCACGTGGACCGTGAGACCCACCTGATCGACATGGACGAGGTGGCGGCGCTGGCCAGGGAGCATCGGCCCAAGCTGATCGTCACCGGTGCCACCGCGTATCCGCGGCTGTGGGACTTCGCGCGCTTCCGGGAGATCGCCGACGAGGTAGGCGCGCTGCTGATGACTGACATGGCGCATTTCGCCGGACTGGTGGCGGCCGGCGTCCATCCGTCGCCCATTCCGCACGCTCAGGTCGTGA
>DASSEC010000291.1:0-5434 GCA_035696685.1 Candidatus Limnocylindria bacterium
AGTTCGTGGCCGATCTTGCCAACCTTCCGCGCTGGCAGACCGGGATCGTATCCGCAGAGCTCACCTCCCCGTTGCCGGTGGGCATCGGCTCGACCGCCCACGTAGTCCGTGAGCTGATGGGCCAGCGAATTGCCGTCGACCTGCGAGTGACGGCCTACGAGCCGGGCCGCCGGCTGGGGCTGAGCAGCGCCGCGAGCGGGATCGGCATTGACGCGGTCCTGGAGCTCGAGCCGACCACGTCCGGCACGTTGGCGCGCTTCAGCATGGACATCAAGGCCCAGAACGTGTTCATGAAGCCGATGGAGGGCATGGTCGCGGGCGCGGCCTCCAGCGACCTGGCCACCAGCCTCGACCGCCTCCGGACCGCCCTGCAGGACGCATGAGGGCGCTCGTCACCGGCGCCGGCGGGTTCATTGGTCGCGCCCTGGTGCGGCAGCTCTTGGCACGCGGTGACGATGCGACCGCGGTGGTCCGCCAGGCCGCCAATGCCGGGGACCTGGCGGCGGCTGGATGCCGATTGGTGGCGCTGGACCTGGCCGCCGCGGAACCAGCCGCCCTGGCGGATGCGATGCGCGGCATGGACGTGGTCTTCCACATGGCGGGCGCATATCGCATCGGTATCACGCGAAGCCAGCGGGCAGCCATGTACGAGGCGAACGTGGGAGCAACCCGGCGCGTCGCCGATGCAACTGCGGCCGCCGGGGTGCCCATCCTGGTGTACACCTCGACCGCCAACGTGCTCGGCGACACCGGCAGCGAGGCGCCGGACGAGACCTACCAGCGTCGGCAGCCACCGCGCTTTCTGTCGTGCTACGACGAGACGAAGTACCGCGCGCACGAGCTGATCGCGGAGCGCATCGCCGGGGGTGCGCCAATCCGGATTGCCATGCCGGGCATGGCCTATGGCCCCGGCGACCATTCGCAGGCCGGTGAGCAGATCGTGCGCGCCATGCGCGGCCGTCTGGGCATCACCGCCGCGACCGACCTGGGCGGGAATCTCGTCCACGTTGACGACGTGGCGGCCGGCCACCTCCTGGTCCTCGATCGCGGGCAGCCTGGTCGCTCGTACCTGCTCGGCGGGGAGATGGCGCGCATCGGTGACGTGCTGGCGCGAGCCGCGGCGCTGGGCGGCCACCGGCTGCCGCGCCTGGGCGTCCCGTCGTGGCTGCTCCGCGGGATCGCGCCGCTCGGCGACGTGGCATCCCGGCTGTCGGACCGGATCCCGGACTACGGCGAGCTGGTGCGCGCTGGCGTCGGCGTCACCTACTGGTTCAGCGATGCGCGCGCACGGAACGAGCTTGGCTACGCGCCCCGCGACCTGGAGGCCGGGCTGCGGACCCTGCTTCCCGCCTGAGGATTCAGGCTGCGTCCGGGCTCATCGGAGCAGGCTCCACGTTGCCGGTCCCACCGTCGACGGTGACCCTCATGCCGGTCCGTAGCCGCGCCGTTGCCTCTCCGCACCCCACGACGGCTGGAATCCCGAACTCCCGGGCGATGATGGACGCGTGGGCCGCGGGGCTGCCGACGTCGGTGACGACGGCCACTGCGCGGGCGAAAAGTGGCGTCCATGCCGGCGCTGTGAGCGGTGCTACCAGTACCTCGCCGGCTCGCAGCTCATCGAACTCGGCAGGGCCGTGGATCACGCGTACCAGACCAGTCGCCCGGCCGGCCGAGGCCGGCGACCCGGACACGATGGCCGCCGGCGATCGCACGGCACCAAGCATCTTTGGATAGCTCTCCCACATCCGCCGCAGCATCGGGTTCAGTCGCCCAACCAGGAGCGGCGGGACCAGCCTGGACTGCTGATCGCGCAGGTTGCGCCGAGCCCGGACGTCGATCGCGAACGCCACTCCGTCCGATTCGATGGCGTTCGTCACCTCATCGCGCGTCAGAAAGAAGACGTCGTCCACCTGTCCGATGACCTTGCGCCGCACGAGCCCTTCGCCGATGCGCACGACCGCCCGTCGCATGACCGGCCATGCCACGGTCAGCTCCGCGACTTGCTCCTCGCGGATCGGGACCAGATGCTGGGCGTCGGCCAGGACCCTGCGGAAGGCGGCCAGCTGGCGCGGCCTGGAGGCGAGGGCCCGTTCGGCCGCCCGCTCTGCATCCTCCCGGGCGCGGATCACGTGTTCGTGGTCCTTGCCGTGCTCGGGCGAGGGTTCGCTCGCGATCGGCGGTTGCCACCAATCGAGTGAGGCGATCGCCTGCCCGGCCTCATATCCGGACATGGGAAGCCCGGCGAGGAGCGTCATGTGGCTGCCGCCGAGTGATGATGCGAGATGCTTGCGGTAGAAGGCGGCGAGGTTCATCTCCAGCTTGTACGCGGCTCCGCCCAGGGCCGCGATCCAGCCGAAGTAGTCACCGGCCAGGGTGCCCAGCTGGTCGACCAGCTTCGCCAGGTCTGCCATCGGCAGTGACTCGACGTCAGCCGATGCGCGCGCGACGGCCTCGCGGTAGCGCGGCTGCACGTCGTCACGCCAGATGCGTTCGGTGATGGGGAAGCTATGTCGCACCGTGGCCGGCATGACACCGGCGATCGTCCGGGGGTCGCGGATCAGGTGCGACAGGATGCCCGGAAGGCTTCGCAGGAGCGCGCCACCCGACAGGAAGTTGATTGAGTAGAAGTACCAACCGTTCACGATCACGTGATATGGGCGCGGCGCGATCTGTCCGATCTCCTCCCTGAACATGGCATGCATGCGGTCTTCCATGGCGGTGAGAAGCCACGATTCGAACAGCGGGGTGACCGGCTCCCCGATCCATTCGCCCAGGCGAAGCTGGCGTGTGTATGCCCCCGGTGCCGGCGCGTCCCAGCTCACAACCGGCGGCAGCCCCGTCATGGGGCGTGCCTGCAGGATCCACAACGTGCCGCGTTCGTCGATGGCCCATTCGACGTCCTGTGGCACTCGCCGCGCGGTGGCAATCCTGCGCGCCTCCGTGGCCACGGCTGCCGCTTGGGCTGCTCCGATGGCCGCCTCCGGCTGACGCCGTGCGATTGCCGTGCTGCCGCGCACCTCCCACTCGTCCCCAACCGCTGCACCCGAGACCAGTCGCTCACCGAGGCCACGGACCGCGCTGACGATGCACGTCTCACGATCCCCGGTCACCGGGTCGGCCGTCAGGGCCACGCCAGCCGCCGCTGGGCTGACCATGCGCTGCACGATGACCGCCATCCCCGTGTTGGTCGCCTCGAGAGCCGAGGCCCGTTCCGCGCTGGCGCTGGCCAGCACGCGACGCGCGGCGGCAGGGATATCAGCCGGCGGCACGTTGAGCACCGATTCGAACATGCCAGCCAGCGAGCGCATCGCGCCGTCCTCGGCGAGGCCACTGGATCGCACGGCAAACGGACCCTCGCCGAGCTTCGCGGCTCCATCAGCCAGCATGGCCAGGCGCTCGCTGGCCGCCGCGCCGTTGGCCGTGGCGGGCAGGACCACGCCATCAGGTACGTTCGCGCCATCAGCGAACAACTGCCCCAGCCCGGCCGCCTTGCCACCCACCTCTGGCGCATCAGTGAGTCGCACGTCGCGAAGTGCTCTGACGCCGGCTGACCTCATGGCTCGTTCCTCCTGGTGGCGGCCAACGCCGCTCGAATCGCAAAATCGATGTCGTCGGCCGCCTGCTCAACGCTTGCCCCGAGGTGATCGCGCCACATGCGCAACGAGGCCGAAGCGGTCAGAACGGTGAGCAGCCGCGTGATGCGGGCCTTCGCATCGGCGGGAAGGTCTCCATCCAACGCGTCGACGAATTTGCCGATCCTGGCCAGCCGGCCGGGCATCGTGGCGTGACGGACCTCGTCGCCACCCGGGCTGGCCATGGCGGCGCGATCAAGGTCGCCGATCGCATCGACCCGTTCGAAGATGCGACGAATGGCGGTTCGCAGGTCGTCGAGGGAGGTGGGGTCTGGCAGTTGGTCGAGCCCCAGGCGCCTGGCCACGTGCGGGTAGACAGCAGTGAGCAGCTCGGCCTTGCTGCGGAAGTGGCGGTAGACCGTTGGCACCGATACACCAGCCTCGCGGGCGATGGCGGGCACCGAAACGCTCGCGATGCCGCCCGCCATGACCCGCATCGCTGCATCCAGGATCCGCGCCCGCGTCTCCTCCAGCTGCTCCGCGCGGAGCGGACTGTCATACGGCCGCGTTTCCTGGTTCGTGATACGAGTCATGTTGTGAATATAGGGATCGTGTCAAGCCCGGCCCAATTGGGCTCGCCGGAGCACGATGTGATACCCTCCGATCGAACGCGTTGACGCGGGAGCAGTAGGCGCTGCCTGCCGATCGAAGCGAGCCGGGGATGGTGCGAGCCGGCGATCGAACGGGTGCCGAACTCGCCTGCCGAGCAGCCGGGAAACCGGTCCGGGTGGCGTCCGATAGCGCGCCAATGAGTGGACCGATCGTGGGGTTGTAGCTCAGCTGGGAGAGCACCTGCATGGCATGCAGGGGGTCGGGGGTTCGAGTCCCCCCAGCTCCACCACCTTCATCGGTCAAGTCATGGTGGTACCGCGAATGGAAAGCCCCCTTCGTCCTGACGAACGGGGGCTTTGTGGTACCCACGAGCCGATGGAGACGCACGAGCGAATGGTCACTCAGCCAGGCACGACCCAGCGCACCGCCCGCGACGGGCGGCCGTGGGTGCTGCGCCCCGCGCGCCCAACCGATGCGCGCGGGCTGGCGGCCCTGTTCGCCGCCGTGCGCGCTGAGGGACGCTGGCTGCTGACCCCACCCAGCGCGCTGAGCCAGCCTTCCGAGGCCTTCTTTATCGGGGAGATGATCCGCGGCCACGACGGCCTGGCGCTGGTGGCCGAGGCCGAAGCCGAGGTCATCGGCAACGTGCTGGTCAGCGTCGAGCGCAGCACCGTCAGCAGCCACGTCGGCACGCTGAGCATCGTGGTCGCCGCGGACTGGCGCGAAGTGGGCATCGGCTCCGAGATGGTGCGCGCCGCGCAGGCGTGGTGCGCCGACAGCGGGCTGCTGAAGCTGGGACTGGCCGTCTTCCCGGACAACGCCCGCGCGATCGCCGTCTACGAGCGCACCGGGTTCGTGCGCGAGGGGTTGCGTCGGGCCCAGTACCGCGGCGAGGGCGGGGTCCTGCGCGACGAGCTGCTGATGGCCTGGTTCCCTCCCGGCTCGCCGGCAGCCACCGAGGGCGGCGCATGAGCGCCAGCGATGTATCCCGCGCACGCTCCTTCGACGCGTGGGCCGGCGACTACGACCGCTTCCGACCGGGCTATCCCGACGCGCTGTTCGAGATGATCGCGTCGGAGCTGCCGTTGCCGCGGATTCCGCACGTCGTCGACCTGGGCGCCGGCACCGGGCGCGCTTCGCTGGCGATGGCCGGCCTGGGCTGGCGCGTCACTGCCGTCGAGCCCGGCAAGCCCATGCTGGACGTGTTGCGCGGCCGTGCGGCGAACGATGGCCTGCTGGTCTCCACCGTC
>DASSEC010000292.1:0-2896 GCA_035696685.1 Candidatus Limnocylindria bacterium
CCGGCACCGAGGTGTGGCACGAGTTCATGGCGCCGGCCGGCGTGGAGACCGACGCCGACGGCGAGCCGCTGCCGCCGGTCCGTCCCAGGGAGATGGCCTTCCCGCGCGCGCACGACGAGTGAGCTGGCGCGCGATCGCCTATCGCGTCGCGCGGCCACTCCTCTTCGCGTTCGAGCCGGAGCGCATCCATCGGCTGACAATCGCCGGCCTCCGGTTCGCCGGAGCCCACGGCTGGAGCCGCGCGCTGCTGCGCTGGTTCGGAGGCGTCCACCCGGAGGCCGATGCCGGCGTCCAGCTGCTCGGCCTGGCATTTCGGAACCGCGTCGGCATCGGCGCCGGCTTCGACAAGGACGCCCGGGCGGTTCGCGGCTGGGAAGCGCTCGGTGCCGGGTTCGTGGAGGTTGGCACCGTGACTCCCGAGGCCCAGGCCGGCAATCCCCGACCACGCCTGTTTCGACTGCAGGCCGATGACGCCCTGGTCAACCGGATGGGATTCAACAACGCGGGCGCGGCCGCGTTGGCGCGCGAGGTGATGCTCGTCCGCGACTCGCTGCCAGGCGGGTTCGTGGTTGGCGTGAACATCGGCCGCGGCGCAGCCACCCCGCCCGAGCGTGCGATGGACGACTACCGCGAAGCGTTCCGCCTCGTCGCGCCCGTGGCCGACTACGTGGCCCTCAACGTCAGCTCGCCGAACACGCCGGGCCTGCGCGACCTGCAGGACCCGGGGCGGCTTGGCGAGCTGCTGGCCGCACTGCGCCACGCGGGGGAGCAGCTCGGCCATCCCAGACCGCTGCTCGTCAAGCTGGCCCCCGACTTGGAACGTGCCGCGTTCGAGGGCCTGGTGCGTTCGCTCGCCGAGGCGGTCGACGGCCTGGTGCTGAGCAACACGACCACGGCACGGGATGGCCTGCGATCGGCGCGGCGCGACGAGGCCGGCGGCCTCTCCGGCCGATTGCTGCGGTCCGGCATGCTCGACGCCGTGCGAAGGGCCCGCGAGCTCGCCCCATCGCTGCCGATCATGGCCTCGGGCGGGATGTTCACCGGCCAGGACGTGGCCGATGCCTACGCCGCCGGAGCAGACCTGGTACAGCTGTGGACGGGCCTCGTCTACCGCGGGCCTGGCCTGCTCGGCGAGGCAGCGCTCGTCCGTCATCAGCGCGCCTGATACCATCCATCGTGATTAGCCAGGGGCGCGGGCAGGACGCGCCGCTCCGCTTCGGAGTCGTTGGTACCGATGAGCATCGAGACCACCCCCGCTGCGGCTGCCCGCAACTCGGCGCCGCGCATCGTCACTGAGCTCCCCGGGCCGCGCGCCCGGGCCATGATCGCGCGGGACGAGACCGTCGCCAGCCCCAGTCTCACCCGCGCCTATCCCCTCGTGGCCGAGTTCGGCCGCGGCTATACCATCACGGACGTTGACGGCAACGTCTTCCTGGACTTCGCGGCCGGCATCGCGACGGCCAGCACCGGGCACAGCCACCCGGCCGTGGTCCAGGCGATCAAGGATCAGGCCGATCGGCTGATCCACATAGCCGCCACGGACTTCTACGAGCCACGCTACCTCGAGCTGCTCGAGCGTCTGGCGGCGATTGCGCCGTTCGACGAGAAGGCACGCGTGTTCCTGACGAACTCCGGCACCGAGGCGGTCGAAGGCGCCATCAAGCTGGCGCGCTATCACACCCATCGGCCCGGCATCATCGCCTTCGAGGGCGCCTTCCACGGGCGCACCCTGGGGGCTCTGTCGCTGACGAACTCGAAGCTCAAGCAGCGCGCCGGCTTCGGGCCGCTGCTGCCGATGGTCCATCACGCGCCGTTCCCGCGCGTCCGCGCCTGGCGCGAAGGCTCGGGCGGTGACGGGAGCGCGGAGCTCGAGGTGCTGCGGAAGAGCATCCTCGGCCGAATCATCGCCCCCAGCGACGTGGCTGCCATCGTCATCGAGCCGGTCCAGGGCGAGGGCGGCTACTTCCCCGCCCCCGCCAGCTTCATGGCCGGGCTGCGGGACATCTGCGATGAGCACGGGATCCTGCTCGTCGTCGACGAGATCCAGTCGGGCATGGGCCGCACCGGACGTTGGTGGGCGGTGGAGCACACCGGCGTGGAGCCGGACATCGTGACGACCGCCAAGGGAATCGCCTCGGGCATGCCGATCGGCGGCTTCATCGCCCGCGAATCGGTATGGACCTGGCCGGCCGGCGCGCACGGGTCCACGTTCGCCGGCAACCCGGTATGCGCCGCTGCTGCGCTCGCCACGCTCCAGCTGATCGAGGGCGGGCTGCTCGACAACGCGGCGGCGCTCGGGCCGCGGCTGCACGCCGGGCTCCGGCGGGTTTCCGAGGAGCACGGCCACGTTCGAGACGTGCGTGGCATCGGCCTCATGCAGGCGGTCGAGTTCTCGAGCCACGAGGCGGCGAACGCCGTGGAGCAGGAGGCCTTCGAGCGGGGCCTGCTGGTGCTCGAGTGCGGCGAGGCGTCATTGCGGCTCTGTCCGCCGCTGATGGTCGACGAAGACGTCATCGACCGGGCGGTCGCCATCTTCGGCGAGGCGCTGGCCGCGGCCGCTCGCCCCGAGCCCGGCATCCAGGAGACCGGCGGCTAGCCGCCAGGCGTCAGTTCAGCAGGTCGCTGAGCGAGGTCAGTGTGAAGCCGCGGTCGCGCAGTCCTGGAATGACGACCTTGAGGGCGTCGAGCGTCTCATAGCCGCCGAGATGCATCAGCACCACCGAGCCACCGCGGGCCTGGGTGATGACCTTGGTGGCGATCTGCTCTGCGGTCGGACCGCCCTGCGTGATGGGCTTCCAGTCGATGGTGTCGATGTCCCACATGAACGTCTTGGTGTAGCCGACCGAGGCCGCTGCGGCGATCACCGAGGCGTTGACCGAGCCGTAGGGGGGCCGCC
>DASSEC010000293.1:0-2042 GCA_035696685.1 Candidatus Limnocylindria bacterium
GTCGACGTGGGTCGAGAATACCAGCGCGGGCGGCTCCCGGAAGGCGAGCAGGTTGTCGCGCCCGGACGAGACCCGCTGCCGCACCGTCCGATAGCCGGCGCGCGCCAGCGCCCCGGCCAGCAGGTCGGTCGCCGGGCCCTCGGCGCCGGTCGGCGTCTCAAGGGAAACCAGGGCGCGGGTCAGCTCCAGGGCGTCGGCCAGTGCGTCCATGAATAAAGCGCCCCGCCGGGCGAGGGGCGCGGCAGGGCTCCGGGTTGTGAGGAGGCGAAAGCGCCTTCCGCCACGTACTATATATCAGGCGCAAGTTAGGGAAGGCGCCAACGGGCGGCAAGTAGCTCGAGCGGCTCCGGAGGGCTCCCATGAATCCACGGTTCGCGAACGCGCTGGCGCTCATCCTGTTGCTTCCACTCGCCGGCTGCAACGAGACCTTGATCAGCGTCTCGACCGACGGCCGGATCGAGGTCGCCGTCAGCACCAGCGGACTCGACACCGACACCGACGGCTTCAGCGTGAGCGTCGATGGCGGCACCTCGCAGTTCGTCGAGTCCGATGGCACGGTGACAC
The DNA here is from genome assembly GCA_035696685.1 of Candidatus Limnocylindria bacterium. Classification (GTDB taxonomy): domain Bacteria; phylum Chloroflexota; class Limnocylindria; order QHBO01; family QHBO01; genus DASSCW01. The sequence goes on from DASSEC010000293.1 coordinate 565, forward strand.
TGAACAGCCTCAGCGAGGGCAGCCACAGCGTGCAGTTGTCCGGGCTGAGCGACAACTGCCGGGTGGTGGGCGCCAACCCGCGCGCGGTGGTGGTGCAATCGGACGGCGTTGCGCAGGTCGCCTTCCAGGTCCGCTGCTCGCTGGCCACCACCGGCGGCTTCCGGGTGAATGTGAGCACCGGCGGCGACCAGCTCGATCCCGACGGCTATCAGTTGAACGTGGCGGGAAGCGATACCCGCCAGATCGGGGTGAACGCCAGCGAGACGTTCACCGGCCTGAGCGCCGGCGTCCACCTGATCACGCTCAAGGACGTCGATCCGCCCTGCGCCGTCGATGGCGGCAACCCGCAGCCTTTCACCGTGGTGCCGGGGAAGACCGTGACGGTGCGGCTGGCCGTGACCTGCGGCACCCTGAGCGACTGAGCCTCAGCTCGCCAGGCCCACGTCTTCGCGTGCGGCCTTCTGGCCTTCCTCGACCTTCACGAAGGCCAGGAGGGCCGCGCCGACGGCGAAGAACGCGATGACGCTCAGGATCGCGTTTCGGCTGGAGCCGGTGGCGGCGATGGTCCCGGCAAAGATGAGCGGCCCGAAGATTCCCGCGAACTTCTCGAACACACTCCAGAACCCGAAGAACTCGCCGCTCTTGTGCGGCGGCACCATGCTGGCGAACAGCGACCGGCTGAGCGCCTGCGTTCCCCCCTGCACCAACCCCACCAGCCCCGCCAGCGCGTAGAACTGCGCGGCCGTCCGCATGTAGAAGCCCAGGATGCTGATCGCGGTGTACACCAGCAGGCCCAGGAACAGCGTGCGCTTGGCTCCGATTCGCCCGGCGACGATGCCGAACAGAAACGTGCAGGGGATACCGACGAACTGGACCAGCAGGATCGCGCCGATCAGCGCGCTCTGGCCGATGCCCAGCTCGGTGCCGTACGCGGTGGCCATCTTGATGATGGTCTGAATGCCGTCGTTGTAGATCAGGAACGCCAGCAGCATCAGGAACGCCTGCCGGTAGCCGCGAAGCTCACGGAAGGTCTCGCCCAGGCGGGCGAACGCCGCCCTCGCCGGTCCCTCCCCGAGGCGCTCGTCCGCCTCGAGCCGCCTGGGCGGCTCGGGCACGCGGCGGAACAGGGGCAGCGAGAATACCACCCACCATACCGCGACGCTCAGGAAGGCCAGGCGGGCGGGCAGGGTGGCCGCGGACGGGCTCAGATCGGGGCCCGAGGGCAGGCCGAACCATTGCGGCTTCTGGATCCAGGCCAGGTTGAGCGCCAGCAGGACCCCGCCCCCGAGGTAGCCCAGCGCGTAGCCGGCGGTGGAGACCCGGTCGATCTCCTCAGGCGCTGCGATGTGCGGGAGCAGTGCCTCATAGAACACGAAGGATCCCGCCACGCCGATGAGAGCCACCGTGAAGAGCGCGGAGGCGAGTCCGATGTCGCCGCGCTGGACCAGGAACATCCCGGCCACGGCGGCGGTCCCCAG
>DASSEC010000294.1:0-6031 GCA_035696685.1 Candidatus Limnocylindria bacterium
CTGGACGGAGCTGCGTCGCGAGCTGTCCCGCGGGGGCGGCAATCCCCTGGCCGTCTCGGCGCATGACGGGACGGGCCTGGACGAGCTCCGCGGTCAGCTGCGCGATGCGCTGCGCGCCGCTGCGCAGCCGGACCGCGTCGCGCCGGAGGGACCCATGCGTGTGCATCGCTTCGACCCGCTGGAGCGCGGCTGGCAGATCGTGCGCGAGGGGGACGGCCTGCGAGTGAAGGGGTGGCGCATCGAGACCGCCGCGGCGCGCATCGACTTCGACAACGAGGAGTCGCGCGATCGGTTCCAGCGCACGCTGGAGCGGTTCGGCATTGACGCGGAGCTTCGGCGCCAGGGCGCGACGTCGGGGACGCTGGTGCGCATCGGGCGCGTAGAGCTAGAGTGGGGCGAGGAGGGGTGAGCAGGACGACCATCCTCGTCGCGTCGCCCGGCCAAGACGCTGCAGTCAGCCGGCGAGGGGCCGCTGATCGGCGGCCCGCTCCGAAGGCGCAGCGACCCACGGCAGGCGACGCAACCGAGCGGATCGGCATCCTGGGCGGCACGTTCGACCCGCCGCATGTCGGCCACCTCTGGCTCGCCAGCCTGGCCGCCGACAGCCTTGACCTGCACCGCGTCCTGTTCATGCCCGCCGCGCAGCCGCCACACAAGCGCCGGCGCGGGATCAGCAGCATCACCGAGCGCCTGCTGATGACACGGCTGGCCATCGCTGGCAATGCGCGCTTCGAGATCTCGACCCTGGAGGTGGGGCGCCCCGGTCCGTCGTACACGGTCGACAGCGTCGAGGAGCTGCAGCAGACCCACGGCGACGCGCAGCTGTTCCTGCTGATGGCCGCTGACTCGCTGGCCCACATCGACGAATGGCGCGAGCCAGATCGGCTTCTATCGCTGATCGAATGGGCGGTCGGACCCCGGCCCGGCACCGAGCTGCCGGATGCGGACGGCCTGCGCCGTCGGTTCGGGAGCGCCGCTGGCCGCATCCACCTGCTGGAGGGCCCGTCGCTGGACGTGAGCGCCAGCGCCATCCGGCGACGGGTGGCGGCGGGCCAGACCATCCGCTACCTTGTGCCACAGGCGGTCGAGGAGCTCATCCTCGAGAAGGGCCTGTACCGGCGCGGCACGCGTTCGTGAGGGCCACGCCCGGCGGCATGGAGTAAGCGCCCTGGCAGAAGCACGACAGGCGATCATCGAGCGCGACCCGGCGGAGCTCGCCCACCGCATCGTGGACGTGGCCTCCGACAAGAAGGCAGCGGACATCGTCCTGCTGCGCACCGCTGAAGTCACCACCATGGCCGACTACTTCGTCATCGCCTCGGGCCGCAGCGACCGCCAGGTCCAGGCGTTGAGCCAGGCGATCGTCGACGAGCTTCGCGACGAGGGCATCCGCCCACTCGGGGTGGAGGGGCTGCGCACCGCTCGTTGGGTGCTCCTCGACTATGGCAGCGTGATCGTCCACCTCTTTGCGCCGGAGGAGCGCGAGTACTACGGGCTGGAGCGGCTGTGGAGCAGCGCCAGCGAGGTGGTTCGCCTGGTCTGAGCATCGGCTCGGACGCATCCGTGCGCACGGTCGTACCTGGCGGGTACCAGCGCCGAGAGGCCGATGGCGGCCAACCCCGCGCGTACTGCACGAGTACTAGTCGCGGCCCATCCGGTACTCCTATTGAGGATGCGCCGGGCCGATTCCATGCTCCGGCCCATGAGCGACTTCGCCGCCATCACAAGGCCGATCGAGAGCTGCCGCTTCTGCAGCGGAAGCCTGCTGACCAGCGTCTTCGATACTGCCTTCAAGGACGCGGTCGCCGAGGAGCGACTCTTCTTCGCGATTCCCGGCGCGCTGTGCGTGCCCTGCCGCCAGCTCTACGTCGACCAGCAGCTGATCGGCATCCTGGGCCTGACCGACGCGCGCTGCACCTTCGCGATCGAATCCGATCGCGTCCTGCGTGCCGGAGCGGCCTAGACCCGTTCCGCATGCCGCGCACGCTCCGCGCGCGGCACCCCCAGCAGGTACTGACCCAGCCAGGCGGCCAATGCCGGCTCCGGTTCCATGACGTTCGTCTTGATGGCCATGTCCGCCTCGAATAGGCCGATAAGCATCTGCTCGAGCTCCGGCCCCGAATAGCGTCGCGCCGCCTCCGCCAGCCGCTCCGCCATCCGGGCATTGCCGCGTCCGATTCGTTTCGTCAATTCCGCCGCGGTGGCGCCCGATGCCTGCAGGTCGCGTGCGACGATCAGGTCGCTGATGCGGCCCTGCAGCGCGCCGAGGATGCGAAGCGCCGGCTGCTCCTCCGCCAGGGCACGATCCAGGGCGGCGGCCGCTGCGGCCGGGTCGCGCCGGTCGACGGCGTTGGTGATGGCGAACAGGCTGGCCGGCCGCGTGTCGGCTACCAGTAGCCCGACGTCCTCAGCGGTGATTGCGCGTCCGGTCGCGTAGGTGGCCAGCTTCTCCAGCTCGGCGGCCGCGATGCGCGTCTGCTCGCCGCGCTCGACGTCCGTCTCGGCCACCATCCCGCCGATGCGTTCCGCCAGCTGGGCCGCGGCCCGCGGCTCGATGTCGATCGCCCGATCTCGGGCACGACCGCGAATCCAGGCCTGCAGCTCGCCGCGGCGGGGGGCCAGCCGCTCCTCGACCACGCCGCCGCGAGCCACGACGGCTCCGGCCAGCCGGGAAAGCAGCGCCGGGGGCTTGGTGGCGTCGCGCGTGGAGCGAACGTCGACCAGCGCCAGAGCGGCGCCATCGGGCAGGTCGCTCGCAAGCGCGATCAGCTTGTCACCCGCGGCGGTCGAGCGCCCCGCGGCCCGCAATGGCTGTCGCAGGATGGCCAGCCGCACGCCGAACATGCCGACGCTGGCGGCTTCGACGCGCGCCGCGTCCAGGGCCGCCTCGTCCGGACTGCGCTCGGGCGTGACCTCGACGCGGTCTTCCGCGCCGATACGCGCGGCAAAGCCGGCCACCAGCTGGTCGAGCTGGAAGCCGTCGTCGCCATGCGCCAGGAGGAGCGGGACGGTCACGCGCCTGCCTCCCAGGCGGCCCGCAGCCGATCGACGAGCCCGTCCACCTCCAGCCCAACCGCCTCGCTCATCTCCGCCTCCAGGGCGTGCGCCGGACGTCGAGCTGCCTCGAGGCTTTCGGCATACTCGGCGTGGCGGCGCTGCATGTCGTCGATCCGCTCGTCGATGGTGAGGAAGGCCTGCGCCACGTGCCGATCGGCGATCGAGACGAGCACCGACGGCCAGCCGCGAGGGAAGCAGCGGTCATCCAGCAGACACGTCACCGGATGCGAGGCCACCGGCGCCGCCAGCTCGGGGAAGCCCATCTCGCTGAGCCGCTCGGCCGCCACCACGCCGTGCTGCCCGGCGCGGTCGCGCGTCTCCGGCTTGTCGATGTCGTGCAGCAGGGCGGCGACCTCGACCAACCGCACGTCCAGCGGGACGCCGGCGGCACTGACCAGGCGTGCCGCCTCGGCCGCCACGCGGGCGACGCCCATCGAATGCGTGACGATGCCGTCCGGCAGCCCCAGCGACTCGAGCAGCTGAACCGCCTGATCGCGGCCGGGAACCACCATGGGCCGATGCTACCCGTATTGCCCGCCCTGTCGCCCAGGCTCGGTGGGCCCCTGGCGTCGACCGACACCTCGACCGTGCCCTCCAGGTCGGTGCGGTGCACGGCAAGGCCCGGGATCTCGGCCAGGTGCTCGAGCGTGACGGCATGTGGATGGCCGTAGTCATTGTCGACGCCGCACGAGATCAGCGCGATCTCGGGCCGCGCGGCCGCCAGGAAGGCGGGCGTGCTGCTGGACTCGGAGCCGTGGTGGCCAACCTTCAACAGGTCGACGTCGGGCACGAGGCCGCGTTCGAGGAGCATGGCTTCGACCGGCGCCTCGGCATCCCCCTCGAGCAGGGCGCTGAAGCCGCCGCTGCGCAGCACGGCGACGACCGACGCATTGTTGACGTCGTCCTCGGGCAGCGGCGCCGCGGCATCCGCGGCCGATGGGTAGAGGATCCTCAGCTCCGCCGACCCGAGGAGGAACTGCTGCCCCGCTCGCGCCCGCTGATACACGCCGGGCCCCTCCAAGGCGGCGAGGCTCACGAAGCGCGCATACGAAGGATTCGCATACTCGCGCCCGGGATCGAGGACCATCCGCACGTCGAAACGCTCGAGCACCGGCACCAGCCCTGCGACGTGGTCCTCGTGCGGATGCGTGAGCAGCATGATGTCCACGCGTCGCTGCCAGAAGGGCAGCCGTTCGCCCAGGCGTCGCAGCAGCAGGTCCGGATCCGGACCGCCATCGATCAGCAAGGTCCGACCCTCGGGCGAGACCGCCAGGATGGCGTCGCCCTGGCCGATGTCGAGCGCCATGACGTGCATCCGTCCATCCGGCTGCGTCGCGACGGTCAGTCCCCCCAGGATCAGCAGCGTGCCCGCTGCCACCACGCGCGGTCGGAGGAGCCGGGCCGGGCCACCCGCGGCGCCCGTGCCCACCGTTTCCGCCCCGCCTGGACGCCGCGACCCTCGGTGGGCGGCCAGGAGCACCACCGGATACCAGGCGGCCGCCAGCCAGCTCGGCGCGGTGAGTGGCACCGACGCCAGGGGCAGACTGGCAGCGGCGTAACCGGCCATCACCATCAGGCGCAGGTACAGCCACGCCGCGCCGCCCGCCGCCCAACCCGCAGCGTCACCAACGAGCGGCAAGGTCGCATGAAGCGCCCCCACCACCGCCGCCAGCGCGCCGGTGAGCATCACCACCGGCACCAATGGGACGACCACGACGTTTGCGATCGGCGCCGCCAGCGAGAGGCGGTCGAAGTTGAGCAGGATCACCGGCAGCGTCGTCACCTGCGCGGCGAGCGTCAGGGCCACCGGCTCGCGGATGAGACTGGGCCAGCGGGCCAGGCGCCGCTCGAACCCGGCCGCGAACCAGATGAGCCCGGCGGTGGCCAGCGCCGACAGCTGGAAACCGACGTCCCACACCACGCCCGGTGCCACGACCACCATGGCCAGTGCGGCCAGCATGAGCGCGGACAGCGCGTGGGACCGTGACCCGCCGAGGCGGGCCAGCAGCAACGCGCCGGCCATCAGCGCCGCTCGGACGACCGACGGCGACGCGCCGGTGAGCAGTACGTATGCCCCAACCGTCAGTGCCGCAACCATGGCTGCGAGCCATCGGCCCGACCTCAGTCGACTGAGCGGTCGCGCGGCGCCGGCTGCCAGGGCGGCCACGATCGCGATGTTCCAGCCGGAGATCGCGACCACGTGTGTGAGCCCCGCGCCGGCGAACGCAGCATTGATGGCCGGGTCGATCCCGGCGCGCACGCCCAGCACGATGCCGGCGGCCAGGGCCGCCTCCGGTTCCGGGATGACCGCGTTCAGGCCGCGGAGGAGCCAGTCGCGCGCCGCTCGCATCGCTTCGGCGAGAAGTGGCAGGTCGTGGCCGACGATCGTGGCGAACCTGGCCGAGGCGATGGCCGCGATGCCCTGGCGGGCCAGATAGGCCCGGTACTCGACGCCCTCGAAGTCCTGCGGCTCCTCCAATGCCGACTCGACGCGGACTCGGTCGCCGGCGCCGATGAGCAGGCCGCGCGGCAGCCACAACAGCACACGACCCGCCGCGGCATGCGGGGTCTGGTGCTCCGCGGTCAACGTCACCTGGTCGAGCACCACCTGCTGCCGCTGGCCACGTGGCCGTGGATCGTCGACGACGGCACCCTCGAGCCGGTGCTCGTGCTCGCCGATGGACGCGGCGACACTGCCCGGACCGTTCGGCAAGGCGACCGCCGCGCCCCGCCACGCGCCGATGGCCACCGCCAGGGCGAACGTCGCGATCAGCAGCAGCGGGCGGGCTCGCACCACGAGGCCAGCCGCGATGGCGGCCAGCGCCAGTGGCGCGACGATCGGGGCGCCGACCGCGGTCACCCCTCCGTCTCTGGCGATGATGCCCGCCACCACGCCGGCGAGCGCGGCGGGCAGCAGGGCCGGCATTGGGCTCTACAGGGTCACGAGGTCGCGGATGTCCTCGAGCTGGCCCCG
>DASSEC010000295.1:0-8669 GCA_035696685.1 Candidatus Limnocylindria bacterium
CGAAAAGGTTGATGATCCGCCAGACCCGCGACCAGCGGCTGATCTCGGTGTGCTCGATGGCGTTGCGGATCACGTACGGGATGTCGGTCACGCCCCAGGCCCAGCGCCGCGCCTGCAGGTATTGGCCGGCCATCGAGCGCCAGTAGCTCCGCGCCCGCACCGCGTCGCCGTAAATCGGGATGAACAGCGGCACCGCCCGGAACCGGTCCCCGTAGCGGAAGAAGCTCTTCCAGTCGAAGCGGCTGTCCTCGGGGATCGCGTCGGTGGCCCAGTAGCCCACATCGTGGACCAGGTGCAGGGTCGTGGAATACGAGCCGAAGCTCTGCAGCTTCTCCGGCAGCACGCTGCGCCACATCTGCAGCTGGGTGAGCACCGCGGCGAACAGGCGCAGCAGCATCGGCACCTGCCAGATGTTGTTGTGGAAATACGGGATCGGCTGGTAGAGCTGCGTCTCCCGGTTCTCATCGGTCAGGTGGGCCCAGGTCAGGTAGTTGAAGTACTGCCGGTGGACTCGGTAATCGGCGTCCAGGTCGGTGACCAGGATGCGGCGCGGGTCCATCCCGCCGTCGCGTACCAGCTTGCGGTAGAGGTAGCGCCCGCCCCAGGCCATGGCGCTGCTCTTGCCCACTACGATGCCGGGCTCCAGCGGGTCCAGGATGTGGATGAAGTCGGCGAACGCGTCCCCGAACTCGCCCTTCAGCGTCCGGACGTTGGCGATCCCGTCGGTGTCGGTCTCGCGGGTGATGATGGCGCAGATCTTCCGTTCCTGCGGCCAGTCGGCGTTGGCCAGGGCGCGGACCGTCTCACGCAGCTTCTCCAGCGGCTCGGTATAGGTCGGGATGAGGGCCAGGTTCGTGTACTCGCGCCAGTCTGGGGGCGGCTCGGGCAGCGCCTCCAGCGCATCGAGGTCAGCCAGCTCGCGCTCGAGGGTTGCCCGCTGGGGGCTTGGTCCGGACGGGGCGCCCGCCACCAGCCCGATCGCGCTGCTCGGCCTGCCGGCCAGGCCGGCCAGCTGCCGCAGGACCGCCTCGCGACGGGCTGCCGGATCCTCGAGGCCGCGCAGGCGCTCACCCCAGTCCACGGCCAGCACGCGCTTGATGCGCCGATAGGCAACCACCACGGTGGCACCGAACCACAACGTGCGGGTGAGCCAATAGAAGTCGAAGCTCAGGACGAAGTAGGCGACCAGCCAGGGATTGCTGAAGCTGAGCCAGATCGGCGCAACGATGATGACCCAGCTGATGAAGCCGGGCACCATCTCCAGCAGGCGCTGGAGCAGCCGATGTCGATCCTGGTCCTGCGGCTCGGACATGTGCCCTCGTCCGGGTCGCGGCCGCCGCCGGGCATCGGCGGGCCGTCCCGTGGTGTCAGTAGACCGGCGTCAGCCAGTCGCGGTAGGCATCGATTCTGCCACGGACCGCGTCGAAGTAGAGATCGTGCATCTGGCGCGTGATGGGTCCCGGACGCCCGTTGCCAACTTGCCGTCGGTCCACCTCGACCACCGGCGAGATCTGCGCGCCGGTGCCGCACAGGAACACCTCGTCGGCGCCGTAGAGCTCGGTGCGGTCGATCTGCCGCTCCTCGACCGGGATCTCCAGCCGCTCGCGAGCCATGGCCATCAGCCGTTTGCGGGTGATGCCCTCGAGGATGTTGTCGGTCACCGGCGGGGTGATCAGCTTCCCGCCGCGCACGATGAACAGGTTCTCGGCGCTGCCCTCTGAGACGTGACCGTCCTGCGTCAGCACGATCGCCTCGTCATAGCCGTTGAGCTGGGCCTCGGACTTGGCCAGCGCCCCGTTCACGTAGGCGCCAGTGATCTTGCCGCGCGCCGGGATGGCGTTGTCGTCGGTCCGGCGCCAGGTGGAGACCTGTGCGCGAATACCCCCCTCGGTGTCGATGTACTGCCCGAACGGAATGCCGAAGATCACGACATCGGCGTCCAGGTTGTGGAGCCGGACGCCGATGGTCTCGCTGGACTTGTAGATGAGTGGGCGGATGTAGATGTCCTCCCGTAACCCATCGCGCCGGAGGATCTCGACGGTGGTGGCGGCAAGCTGCTCGGCGGTGTAGGGCACCTCCATCATCAGGAAGCGCGCGGAGGCCTTCAGCCGCTCGTAATGCGCCAGCAGGTCCAATCCATACAGCTGGTTCTGGTCCCCGTTCCAATAGGCACGGATTCATTCGAAAACCTCGGTCCCGAAGTTGAATGCGTGGGTCATGACGCTGACGCGAGCGTCACGGAGCGGCACGATCTCCCCCCGGAAGAAGGCCCACAGCTCAGCCGTCGGATCGGCGGCGGCTGTGGCGGTCGGGGTTCCCTGCTTCAGCACGAATGTCTCCTCATGTGCTTTCCGCACAAGCGTGGCGTCAGTCGCGGCGCCAAGGCCAGTATACGCGCCGCCTCCACGCTCCATGGCCACCGGCCAGGCACCTTGCGGAATCCGTGGCGCCCGCGGCCCTAGTGGCCGGTCGCACCGGCTCCGAGCGGCGTGAACAGCGCCAGCACGACGTACAGCGCGTACAACGGTCCGCCTATCAGCAGACTCCATGCCGAGAGCGTCCCGCGGCGCAGCATGGTGCCGAAGATGACGATGGTGGAGACGAAGGCAACGCCGGCCGAGGCAAAGTGGATGGCGCTCTCGGCGGTGAAGGTCCACGAGGTGAAGAGCAGGCCCAGCACGGTCGGCAGGCAGCTCTGGAACACCATGGCCCCGGTGATGTTGCCCATGGCAAGGGTGTCCTTGCCGGTGCGCACCCAGAGCACGCTGTTGAACTTCTCCGGCAGCTCTGTGGCGATGGGGGCGATGATCAGGGCCAGGATGGTCGGATCGAGGCCGATGATCGTGGACAGATGCTCCACCGCGCCCACGAAGACCTGGGCGCCGATGATGATCAGCGCCAGCGCGAGCACCACCTGGCTGACCACGATCCGCATCTTGGGGCTGGCTCCGTCGACCTCCCAGTCGTCGCGCTCGCCGGGCAGGAAGTCGATGTCCAGGGTGTGGGGGCCGGCCATCCCGGGCAGCCGCGTGACGTGCAGCTGGCCGAGGTCGTCGGCGCTGCTCTCCTCGGGGGAATCGGCGAAGTGGAGCCGCACGTAGATCGCGTACAGCAGGAACAGCACGCCGGCCGCCAGCCAACGCATCCAGCCCAATTCGGCGGGCAGGAAGGCGGTGCCGATGGCGATCGCATAGCCGACCAGGAAGAAGCTGACGTCGCGGGCCAGCACTGGCACGTTCACCCGCATCTGCGTCCCGGCGCCGGTGCTCCCCCGTCCGCCGTTGCGGGCGAACAGCACGATGGCAAGGCCAGTGACGAACATCGCCAGCGTCGACAGCATGAACGGGGCGCCCAGGATGGCGCCCACGCCCACCGCGTGCGAGGCGTCCGGGTTCCCGCCGGTCAGCAGCGGGCCCAGGATGGCGATAACCGGTATCAATGTCTCGGGCATCGCCGTCGCCACCGCGGCCAGCACGCTGCCGACCGCGCCCTCGGCCAGGTTCAGCTTGTGCCCGACCCATTCGATCCCGTTGGTGAACAGCTCGGCGGCGACCAGGATGATCGCCAGCGAGCCGATCAGGAGGACGATGTCCACCCGTCAGGCGGTGTTTACGGACGCAGGTGCTGGGGCGCGTAGGGCAGCAGCGCGACCTGCCGGGCACGCTTCAGCGCCACGGTCAGCATCCGCTGGTGGCGAGCGCAGGTGCCGGTCTTGCGACGCGGCTCGATCTTCGCCCGCTCCGACAGGTAGCGGCGGAGGCGGTTGACCTCCTTGTAGTCAATCGACTCGGCCTTGTCGACGCAGAAGTTGCACACCTTGCGGCGGCGTCGGTCGCGGTAGTAGTCCGCCGTCTCGCGGCGGGAACGTGCACTGGGCATTGGTCCTCAGGTCCTCAGAACGGAATGTCGTCGACGTCGATGCTGTCGGTGTTGGAGCCGCCAGCCGGAGCGGCTGCGCCGCGGGGCCGCGCTACCGGGGCGTCGGCCGGCGCCGCGCCGGCGTCGCCGAAGCTCCCGCCACCATAGCCGCCCTCGCTCGGATCGCGGCGTTCGAGCGAGATGACTCGGGCGAAGCGGATCTCCAGGCTGGTGCGCTTCTGGCCGTCGTTGCCCTCGAACTCGCGGGGGCGGAGCTGGCCCTCCGCGTACACCTTGTGGCCCTTTCGCATGTTCTCGGCTGCGCGCTCGGCGGCCTGCTCCCACAGCTCCACACGGAACCAGTGGGTCTCCTCCTGCCACTCGCCGTCCTGGCCGCGATAGCGGTCGTTGACGGCGACGCGCAGGTTGGCCACGGCCTTGCCGCTGGGCGTGTAGCGCAGCTCGGGGTCAGCCCCCAGGTTGCCGATGATCATCATCTTGTTGAGCGTCATGGCGTGTGCGCCTCCTCGTGGCTGGGTCAGGCCTCGACGGCCGTCTCCGCCTCCTCCGTCTGCCCGGGTTCGTCGCTCGCGGCCTCCGGTGCCGCCGGCGGCATGTCGGCCGTCGCCTCGTCCACCGCTGCCGCATCCTTGGCCTCGGTGGCCGTGACCGCCTCCGCGGCCGGATCGGTCACTGTAGTCGTGCGGTCGCCCGCATCGGCCTCGGCATTCATCGGCGCCGTATCCGGCTCGGCAGCATCCGACCTGCCCGATGGCGCCGTCGCGCCGTCATCGGCACCGTCTTCAGCCGGGACGGCAGCCGGCGGGATGTCGTCCTCCGACATGGCCGCTCCGTGATCGACAAGCACGGTGACCAGGTGTCGCAGGATCTCCTCGCTGATCAGCATCCCGCGCTCCAGGTCTCGGATCGCGGATGGCGCGATGTCGAAGTGCAGCAGGAAGTAGCTGGCCTCACGGAAGTGCTGGATGTCGTAGGCCATGCGGCGCTTGCCCCACGGCGAAACCTTGGTGAGCGTACCGCCCGCGTTCACGATCGCGCGCGTCACCTTCTCCACCGCGGACTGGAGCTTGTCGTCCTCCAGGTCCGGGCGGAACAGGAGCATGAGCTCGTATCGGCGCATAAGCCGATCGCCTCCTCTCTATGGGCTTGCGGCCGCTGCGCTGAGCGCGAAGGACGGCGGCAGAAAGGAGCCCAATTGGACATGAAACTCGCCTCCATCGGCTGGAGGCGCCCCAGAAGTATGCCCGATCCGCCCCTCGCTGGCAACGCGGGGAGGCGGCCGTATACTCGGGGCCTCGCATCCCTGGGAAGGATTGCATGCCCGCCAACCCGATCCTCATCTGCGCTCCCACCGAGGAGCTGCGGACGCAGCTGGAGACGCAGCTCGCCGCTGGCGGCTACACGACGACGAGCGTGACCACGCCGGCCGACGCCGTCGCTGCCCTGCGTGACCGGCAGTTCGACCTGGTCCTGGCCGAGGGCCTGGCGGTGTCGGGCGCGATCGGGCGTATCCGGACCGCATCCCCCGTGCCCACGCCCATCCTGGTGGTGGCACCGGCGGGCGACGTCGAAGCCCGCATCGCCTTCCTGGAGGCCGGAGCCGATGACGTGGTCACCGCCGGTGTCGGGGGGCAGGAGCTCGAGGCCAGGCTGGAAGCGCTGCTCATCCGCGCCGGCCGCGTCACGCCAGACGCGGCGCGCTCCGACGTCCCGGCCGGCGAGATCGTGACGTTCTTCTCTCCGAAGGGTGGCGTGGGCACGACCACCCTGGCGGTCAACACTGCGGTGCTGCTGGCTGGCGCGCTGCCGGGTAGCGGGCCGCCGGCGCGCGTGCTGCTCATCGACCTGGATCTGCAGTTCGGACAGGTGGCCACGCACCTGAACCTGCAGCCGCGCTTCGACGTCTCGGGCCTCATCGGTGACGAGCCGGCGCTCGGCGACCAGGAAGTGGCGATGAGCTACCTCACGCAGCACTCTTCCGGTGTGCAGGTGCTCGCCGCACCTTCGCATCCCGACGCCGACTTCCGCATCACCGTCGACCACCTGGAGCGCGCACTGGCCATCCTGCGGCCGCGCTTCGATACCGTGATCGTGGACTGCGGATCCCGGCTGGATCCGCGCTCGCTGTGGATGCTCGAGCAGGCCTCCACCCACGTGTTCGTGGTGTTTCCGGAGATCGCGGCGTTGCGCGCCATGAGCCTGTTGCTCGGATTCCTGGCCGAGACCGCCACGCTGCGGGCCAAGACCCATTACGTGGTCAACCACATCTTCCCCAAGGAGCTGCTCAAGACTCGCGACATCGAGAACCTGCTTCGCTCGAAGCCCGCAGCCGAGATTCCCTACACCGAGGTCGAGATGATCCGCGCGGCCAATGAAGGCGTGCCGGTCGTGACCAGCCGCCCCGGCTCCCCGGTGGCCATGGCGCTGCAGACGGTGGCGCAGGCGATCATGGGCGCGCAGACGGAGGCCGCGAGCCCGCCCGCAGCCCCGCCACGCCGACGGAGCATCTTCGCCCGCCGCTGAGGCGCTTGTGCCGGAGGAGGGATTCGAACCCCCACGTCCCATTCGGGACCGCCGGGTTTAAGCCGGCCGCGTCTGCCATTTCGCCACTCCGGCGCGGCCGTCAGGATACCGTGGGCGGGTCGAGCACCCAGTCGTTGCAGCGGAGCCGATGACCGGGCGGGTACTCGAAGTTGAAAGCGCCGATGAGCCTGAAACCCACCTTGCGGCACACGCTGTTCGACGCGCCGTTGTCCACCGCGGGATAGGCGTGGATGGGCCGGTCGGGCGCATCGGCCCAGGCCAGCACCGTCATCAGCTGTGTCGCTCGACTGGCGATGCCCTGTCCCTGGAATTCAGGAAGTACGAACCAGCCGGTCTCCCAGGTCAAAAGTCCGCCATCGTCACGTCGCCAATACCCGTGGGTGCCGGCCGGGGTCCCCTCGCCACCAGCCAGGATCACCAGCATCCGGCCGGCGTCCGCGTTTCCCATCGCCAGGTAGCGGGCATGCCGCTCGCGGATCTTCTCCGGGCTCTCGGGACCGCCCAGATACCGGGTCAGCTCCGGGTCCCCCACCGTTCGCGCGAGCAGCGCCAAATCGCCCTCCGCCCAGGGTCGGAGCCGCACCTCAGGCATGTGCGCTCAGCACCCGCGGATCATCGCGATGTCACGCCGCTGACACCGCGTCCCGTCCATCGGAGCCTAGGATGCGCCGTAGTGCGACCGCCGGCGACGGGCATCGTCCAGCCCGTGGGAACGGCGATCCGTGAGGAATTGGCATGCGCGAGCCTCGGATCTACGTAGGGGCAGTGCTCGCCATCGTGGCCTGGGCGGTGTACGTCCAGGCCCAGCCGCCGACGACGGGCCCGGTGGGACCCCGGACGTTCCAGCTGCCGACCCGCGCGCCGACCCCACTCCCGACGCCAGCGCCAACGGTGGACCCGCTCGATGAGCAGATCGGCCGCTACGTCCTTCGCTACGGGGGCACCCCCGCTGCCTACCTGGACATGATCGACGGAGACTGCTCTGCCCTGCGCGAGCGCCTGGCCGCGCAGGCGGACCAGATGGCCGCGCTCGAACGCGCCACCGACGAATGGCTCCTGGCCTTCGGCTTCTCGCGCGCACTCACCTGGCGCCGCGAACAGATGGGCTGCTGATCGGCTCAAGCAAGCTCCGCCGGGCCGCGGCCACCTTCAGCGCCGGCGCAGCCGCGCAGCGAGCTTCTCGAGGGCGCGCTGGGGCGATGACCTGGCATCGACGATCTCGCACTCCCCTGCCGGTCCGCATGCCTCCGCGACCCACAGCTCAGACCGTTGGTCGACGCTCAGGCCCGTGGACGCGCAGCGAATGCCCTGCAGGAACCATCCCTGCGGGAGTGCGGCCTCGGCGGTTGCCCAGGCGTCGGCAATTGGCGTGGGCGACGGCATGTCCACATGGTAGAGGCACGGCCGGATGGCGGTTCGAATTGACTTGCACCAGGACCTCGCCGGCGACAGCCGCGTGTACGGACCCCCGATTCCGTACCTCCCTGCGGGGTTTCCCCGATGCGGTTCGGCATACCGGTCCGTATGGTCATGTGCAGCCGGGCAGGGGACCAATTGGCCCGGTAGGGGGGAACTCCCGTGACCGGCTGAGCAACCGCGCTCGCCGGTCACCATACTATCCGCCGCAATGGCACAGCTGCCGCCGCAGGCCACGGTGGACTTGCCGGTAGCGCTACTGGTCCCGGATCAACGCCCCGAACCCAGCTTCCAGGCGGGCACGGACCAGTTCCTGGCGGAGGGCGGCGTGTGCAGCGACCACGGTGGGACCGACGGCCGACGTTTCACGCTGGGCTCCGAGGAGCTCAAAGTGAACGCTCAAGCGCACTGCCGACTCAAGGTCGACCCGTTGGACGCCCAGTACCGTCACACCCGGCCCCAGCACGGTCCGACAATCCTCGGCAATGCGGTTCAGGTACGCGTTGTCCGCGGCTCTCAACAGCTCCGTCCTTGGCCGCCAGTCCGAGGACCGAGGGTACTCATTGATGCTTGAGGACCTGAATGCCGATCAATGCGAGCACCATGAGGAGCAACCCCAGCAGGACAACAACTACGCGCATCCAGGTGGGAAGCCTCATCCGCGGCGGGTGATCAGCGCAACGGCTGCCACCAGCGCGCCAGCCGCGGCCGCATAGATCGCTGTCACCGTCCAGGCAAGCAGCCGAGTTGGCTTGCTCAATTGCTCCCCAATGCGTCCTGACTTCGGTTTGGTGCCACATGCTTCGCGGGGGTGGCTCAGGCGTCCCCCT
>DASSEC010000296.1:0-4099 GCA_035696685.1 Candidatus Limnocylindria bacterium
GGGCTGGTCCGGCGCAGCCGGAGCGACATCCTCGGCCGAGGGTTCGGGCGGCGGCCAGGCCGGAGCTGCCGGGATCTGCTCGCCCTGGTCCTGGCCGGTCAGGGTGGTGCCGCAGCTCGGACAGAAGCGCGCATCGGCCTCGACCTCGGTGCCGCAGTTCGGGCAGAACTGGTCGGCCATGGGCTCAGGACCGCCCGAAGCGCGTCAACACGCCGATCATCACGATCAGCGAGGCCAGCGCCAGGATGATGCCGCCGGGGCTGAGCCCGCGCAGCACGCCGAGCAGGTCGGTGCCCGTTCCGCCCAGGACCTCTACCACCACGAACAGCGCCAGGAGGCCGATCGCCCACAGCAGCGCGACCACCAGCCCGGCCAGCTGCAGCGTGCCCGGCCGGGCCCGGACCATCCCAGCGATCGCGAGCACCGCCAGCAGCGCGACCAGGATCGGAGAGGGAGCGGCGAATCCGAAGTACGCCTGCGAAGCGAGGCCGCTGACGTTGCCATAGTTCGACCAGAAGGCGACGCCGTAGCCATCGGGGGAGCCGAAGGCCTGGTCGTACAGCGAGCCGGTGCCGAGGGCGAACGGCAGCAGCCAGCCCGCGACGATCCCCAGCGCGCCGACCAGCAGGACCACCGGCCCCAGGAAGGCGCGCGGCTCCGCGGCGGCCACGGGCGCGGGAGTTGTCGCGGCCGCTCCGGCCTGCAGGTTGGCGCCGCAGTTCTGGCAGAAGGCAGTGCCGGCGCGGTTGTGCGTCCCGCAGCGCGGGCAGGCCTGCGTCCCATCCGGCGCGGCCGGGCGGGCGACGGTGGTTGGCGCGCCGGCCGCCACCAGGCGCTGACCGCAGTTGCTGCAGAAGGCGATGCCGGGACGGTTCAGCGTGCCGCAGCGCGGGCATTGCGTGCTCTCGCCCGGTTCGGTCGGCGGCACGCTGTGCGCATCCACGGCCGGTGTGACCGGGGGCTCGTCCGCGGAATGGGCTTCCACCTCGGCGGGCGGCGGCTCGGCCGCGGGCTCCTCCATCGGAATAGGGGCAGTGCCCGTCTCCGCCTCGGCCTCGGCGGGGGCGTGCGGAACGTCCTGGGATGGCCAGGGCGCGTTCTCGAACTCGTCGCTTGCGTCGGGCGGGTCGCCCGGGCTGGCAGTGTCCTGCCGCGGAGGCTCGTCAGGGGGCAGGTCGCGGTTCTCCCGCTCGTCGGTGTCCATCGGGCGTTCAGGCTCCTACGGGCCGCGTGCCGGGCCGGGGACGACGGCGAGCATGATAGCCCACGCTCCGGGTGCGCCTAGGCATGCCGCTCGGCAGCTGCGGGCTGCCGTGACAGCCAGCGTTCCAGCGAACGGAGCAGCCGCAGGCCATCTGTGCCGCCCACCTCGGACTCGGCGGCGCGCTCCGGATGCGGCATCAGACCCAACACGTTGCCACGCTCATTGACGATGCCGGCGATCCCGCGCAGCGAGCCATTCGGATTGGCGTCCGGCGACACGGCGCCGGAGGCATCCGCGTAACGAAGGACCACGCGGCCGGTGGACTCGAGCGCGTCGAGGGTCGCCTCGTCGGCGTAGTAGCGGCCCTCGCCGTGCGAGATCGGCAGCCGAATGACATCCCCGGCCGCGACTTCCGCTGATGACAGCCACGGTTCGACCGCGCGCTCGACACGCAGGTTCTGCCAGTCGCAGCGGAACTGGAGGTGGTCGTTGCGCAGCAGGACCCCGGGCAGCATCCCGGCCTCGCACAGGACCTGGAAGCCATTACAGGAGCCGATGACCGGGCCGCCCGCATCGGCAAAGGCCTGCACCGCGTCCATGACCGGCGAGAAGCGGGCGATGGCCCCGGTGCGCAGGTAGTCACCGTGCGCGAAGCCGCCGGGCAGCACCACGGCATCGGCCTCGCCCAGGCTTACCTCCGTGTGCCACACCGTGGTGGCCTGCCAGCCGAGGACGCCCGCAACGTGGACGAAGTCGCGCTCGCTCCAGGTTCCCGGGAAGACGACCACCGCGATCCGGGGCGTGGCGCTCACGCGATCTCCCCCGCCTTGGAGTCGACCTCGGCGCGCAGCTCCCAGTCCGCGGTCTCCATCACCGGGTTCGCCAGCAGCCGGCGGCACATGCCGTCCACCGCGGCCTCTGCCGCGGCGTGGTCCTCTGCGTCGAAGACGAGCCGCAGCAGCTTGCCGGCGCGCACCTCGTTGACCGTCGTGAAGCCCAGCGCGTGGAGGCCGCCGGCGATCGTCTGCCCCTCGGGATCGGCGATCCCCGGCCGCAGGCGCACGTGCACGTCGGCCAACCAGCGCACTAGGCCGATGCCTCCGCGTCGCCCCACCGCTCCCCGGTGAGCCGCTCGTAGGCGGTCACGTAGCGCTCCCGCGTGCCGGCAATCACGTCATCGGGCAATGCCGGCGCGGGCGGTTCCTTGTTCCAGCCTGACGCCGACACGAAGTCGCGCACGTACTGCTTGTCGAAGCTCGGCGGTGAGGTGCCCGGCTCGTACAGGTCTCCGTCCCAGAAGCGGCTGCTGTCCGGGGTGAGCACCTCGTCGATCAGCGCCACCCGACCATCGATCCAGCCGAATTCGAATTTCGTATCGGCCAGGATCAGGCCGACGCGCGCGGCCCGTTCGGCGCCGGCTCGGTACAGAGCCAGCGAGCGTTCCTCCAGCTCCGCGGCCAGCTCCCCGCCGACCATGCCGGCCAGCTGCTCGCGGGTGATGTTCTCGTCGTGGCCAACCTCGGCCTTGGTGGAAGGGGTGAAGATCGGCTCCGGCAGTCGATCGGCCTCCCGCAGGCCCTCGGGCAGTCGATGGCCGACAACCCCGCCGCTGCGCTGGTATTCGGCCCAACCGGAACCGGCCAGGTAGCCGCGCACCACGCATTCGGCATCGATGCGCTGCGCCCGGCGGACGAGCATGACCCGGCCGTCGAGCTCCGGGCCCGTTGCAGGTGCCGGCAGCTCGGCCGGGTCATCGGCCAAGAAGTGCGTCGGCCCCAGCGGGGCGAGCTCGCGGAACCACCAGGCGGAGAGACGGGTGAGGACCCGTCCCTTGTCGGGGATGGGCTGGTCGAAGACGACGTCGAACGCCGACAGGCGGTCGGTGGCCACCAGCAGCAGTCGGTCGTCGTCGACCTCGTACGTCTCGCGGACCTTGCCACGGTGGATGAGGGGCAGGTCCTGGATCTCGCTGCGCAGCAGGGTCATGGCATGTCCTCGGTTCTCCCATCGGGTTGGTCCACGGCAGTTGGGATCGGATCCGCGCTGAGGTCCCACCGGCGGCGCGCGTACGCCTCCAGCCGATCCAGCAGCACGAGGGTCGTGACCACCAGGACGGTGGCGCCCAGCGCCACCACGTACAGTCCGGCGCCGGCCGCCATGCCGATCGCCGACACGGCCCACAGCGAGGCGGCGGTGGTCAGGCCGCGCACATTGCCGCGATAGTGGAGGATGGCGCCGCCCCCCAGGAAGCCCACGCCGGTGACGATCTGGGCGGCAATCCGCGTCGGGTCGGTCAGGGGACCCTGGAACGCGAAGGCGGAGACCACGGTGAAGATGGCCGACCCCAGGCCCACCAGGGCGTGGGTGCGGAAGCCGGCCGGCATGCGCTGGAGCTCGCGCTCCCAGCCCACCGCGGCGCCGAGCACCAGCCCCACGGCCAGGCGCACCAGGGGTTCGAGCTGGCTCGCGACGTCCGGCACCTGCGTCACTGCGGCCCTCCCGATTCCGTGCCCGCCACCGGTCCGGCCGGCCCCGGTGCGGCGATGCGGCCACCGGCTGCGCCCGCGACACGGGCACCGGTCCCCACCTCCATTGCCCACCATGCGGAGATCGCCACATGGAGCGCCCCGGCCGCCAGCAGGAGGCCGAGCCAGACCGCCACGAAGCCTAGCAGCAGCAGGATGGTCTCCGGACGGCTTCGCAGCCCATCGCCCAGCCCGGTCCCGATGGGCGACCACAGCACGCGCAGCAGGGCCACGCTGATGGCCACCGTCGCCGCGTCCACGAGCAGGCCCGCGATGGCCACGCCCAGGGGACGCAGGGGTCTCGCGACGACGGCCCGGAACGCGGCGGCGAGCGTCGCCGTGGCCGGTCGACCAGGGCGGGTGAACGCGG
>DASSEC010000297.1:0-2831 GCA_035696685.1 Candidatus Limnocylindria bacterium
CGCCCCGACAGGCGCCCGTAGAACCCGACCGCGTCGGGCAGGTACCCAACGCGTCGCTTGACTTCGAGCGGTTCGCGGGCCGGGTCCAGGCCTACCACGCGCGCGGTCCCCGTCGTCGGCTCGGAGAGGCCGAGCAGCATGAGGATGGTGGTCGTCTTTCCCGCGCCGTTGGGCCCGAGCAGGCCGTAGACCTCTCCCGGCTGGACGTGGAAGGTGAGGTCATCGACCGCCACGACCTCGCCGTAGCGTTTGCCCAGGCCGGTGGCCTCGATGGCCGCCGCGGACGGCATCGGCTAGCGGCGCCCGAAGCGCCGGAACACCCAGACCATCCCAGCCAGGGTGGCGACGATGAGGCCGATGCCCAGCAGGCCCCAGATGGGCGGGGTTTCGACGGTGACCCGGATGTCCATGCTCTCGTCGGCGCCATCAGCGCGCGCCGACAGCGAGACGGAGTAGTCGCCGGCCACGGCACTGTTCGACGGGGTGATGTGCGCGGTGGCCGTCGCCGAGTCGTTCGGCGCCACCAGGTCGACGGTGGCCGGCTCGAAAGTGACCTTCCATTCGCTGGGGCCGCTGCCGGACAGCGTCACGTTGCGCAACGGGGTGGTGCCATTGTTGAGGACGACAACCTGGAGGTCGCTGACGCTGCCCGCGTTGGCAGTGGTGTTCAGCCGCTGGTCCGGCGTGGAGAACTGCATCTGGACCTTGCCGGTCACGATGGCGGTCAGGTCAGCCGTTGCCTGGTACTGCCCTGAGGCGACCGCGACGCTGATCGGGTATTGCCCGGCAGTCGCGTCGCTTGGCGCGGTGGCGGTCACCTCCAGGCGCTGGGTCCCGTGCGCATCCACCGTCACGCTCGCGGCATTGGCCTCGCCGGACGGCTGCACGGACACGGTCCAGCCCGACGGCCCTTGGGCCTGCATGCCGTAGGTCAGCTGCTGCGGCGTGTCGTTCGACAGCGTGAGGTTGAACTTGAAGTCCTGGTCGGCCGAGCCCTGGAGCGATGGGTAGTCGGATGCCAGCGCCGCGCTGCCGCCGGCGGAGCTGGCGACGTCGAGCTGCAGAGCGAGGCGTGACTGCTCGCCGCCGGCGGATCCGATCACCGCGAGGTTGCGCGTGCCGCGTGCCGCCTTCGGCACCTCCACTGTCAGCGTCACGTCAACGGGCGACCCGGGCCGTACGTAGACAGCGTGAATCTCGTTGCCGCCGCCCGTCAGCTGCGCCCGCCAGCCCTGCGGCAGGCCTGCAACCGAGAGCCCGACGCGCGCCGGCTGGCGCACGCTCACCGTGACGGTCATGGTGAGGGTCGCTCCGGGCTGGACGGAGACCGATGGATAGGGCGTGGTGACGGTGAGTCCGACGGCCGCGACGGCCGGCGCGATGCCGCCGGACAGCGCGACCAGGAACAGGCCGACGGCGAGGCTGCGGAACAGCGCGCGGGGCATGGGCTCCTCCGATGTGTCAGGCCGCGCAAACCTAGCCCTCGACGCTAAAATCGCAACTGCGCGCAGGTTGAAGATTCTTCACCCTGGGGTGTCGGGTGGCGCGTGCGGCGCCCGGCCAGCCATCCTTGCACCGATCTGCGCCCGCGCGTATACTCTCCGTTCCGTGGGTCGCCCTGTGCGGCGGCCTTTCCGTGTGTTTCCAACAGTAGTCAGACAGCTCTTACGAGGGTGCGTGGCGCTTGCCGAAGAAGGATGCAATCGAGGTCGAGGGTGAGGTGGTCCTCCCCTTGCCGAACGCGATGTTCAAGGTGCGGCTGGAAAACGGGCACGAAGTGCTCGCCCACATTTCGGGGAAGCTGCGCCAGAACTTCATCCGCATCCTGCCCGGCGACACCGTCCGCGTCGAGCTGAGTCCCTATGACCTCACCCGGGGTCGCATCACGTACAGGATGAGATGAAGGTTTCTGCGTCCGTGAAGCCCCGCTGCGAGCGCTGCAAGGTCATCAAGCGCTCCGGCGTGGTGATGGTCATCTGCGTCATTCCCAAGCACAAGCAGCGGCAGGGGTAGCGAGCGTGGCACGAATTGCCGGCGTCGACATCCCGCGCGAGAAGCGCGCGGTCATCTCGCTGACCTATATCTACGGCATCGGGCCCACCTCGGCTCGCCAGATCCTGGCCGGCGCCGGGATCGGGGAGGACCGCCGCGTGCGGGACCTCACCGAGGACGAGGTCAATCGGCTTCGTGAGCTCGTCGAGCGCCGCTACAAGGTTGAGGGCGACCTCCGCCGCGAAGTGAGCATGAACGTCAAGCGGCTGATGGAGATCGGCTCCTACCGGGGGCTGCGCCATCGGCGCAACCTGCCCGTCCGCGGGCAGCGCACCAAGACCAACGCACGCCAGCGCCGTGGTCCGCGACGGACCGTCGGCATCCGGCGCAAGAAGTAGCACGGGAGTTCCATGGCTGAGCGGAAGCGCGCCACGCGCACGAAGAAGCGCGAGAAGAAGAACGTGCCGGCCGGGCACGCGCACATCCAGTCCACGTTCAACAACACGATCGTCACCATCACCGACACGAGCGGGAACGTGATCAGCTGGGGCAGCGCGGGGCTGGTCGGCTTCAAGGGCTCGCGCAAGAGCACGCCGTTCGCCGCCAGCCAGACGGCGGACCTGGCCGCGCGCCGCGCCATGGAGAACGGCATGCGCCAGATCGAGGTCTTCGTGAAGGGACCGGGCGCCGGCCGCGAGCAGGCGATCCGCTCGCTCCAGACCGCCGGCCTGGAGGTCACCGCCATCACTGACGTCACGCCCATCCCCCACAACGGCTGCCGCCCGCCCAAGCGGCGACGGGTCTAGGGAGCGTCATGGCCAGATACACCGACCCGGTCT
>DASSEC010000298.1:0-6949 GCA_035696685.1 Candidatus Limnocylindria bacterium
GCCTGCTGTCCGGCGCGGACGACTTCTACGGCGACGTGTTCTCTGCCCTCGGGGCGCAGGCCACGGCGGCGCTGGCCGCGACACCCGCATCGCCGGCGGCAGCGAGCCCCGTTTCCGCGAGCGGCGCCACGACCGCCGACCTGAAGGACGTGGCCGCGGCGGTGGCGCTGGTCAGGGCCTATCGGTCATTCGGCCACCTCGCCGCCCAGCTCGACCCGCTCGGCAGCCCACCGCCCGGCGACCCGGCGCTGGATCCGGAGCCGCTGGGCCTGACGCCGGAGGCGATGGCCCGCATTCCCGCCGACCTGCTGCGGGTCGACGTGCCCGGCGCCACGCTGGCCGAGGCCCTGCCTGCCCTGCAGGCCACCTACTGCGGGTCGATCGCGTACGAGGTGGAGCACATCGCCAGCCACGACGAGCGGGTATGGCTGCGCCAGGTCATCGAATCGGGCGAACATCGCCTGCCACTCGGCCCCGAGCAGCAGAAGCGCCTGCTGGAACGGCTATCCGCGGTGGAGGGGCTGGAACGCTTCCTCCATCGGGCCTACCTGGGACAGAAGCGCTTCAGCATCGAGGGCCTGGACGTGATGGTGCCGGTGCTCGATCAGGTGCTGGAGGACGCATCGGCCTCGGGCAGCCGGTCCACGGTCATCGGCATGGCACACCGTGGGCGGCTGAACGTGCTGGCGCACATCGTCGGCGTGCCGTACGAGGCGATCCTGGCCGAGTTCGAGGCCGGTCGGTCGGGGAACGGCATCCGCGCGCCGAAGGGCGGCTCGGACGACGTGAAATACCACCTTGGCGCCGATGGGCAATACCGCACCGCCGCGGGCGTTGAGCTGGCGGTGACGGTGTCGCCCAACCCCAGCCACCTCGAGGCGGTCAACCCGGTCGTCGAGGGACGCGCCCGCGCCCAGCAGACCGACCGGACGCAGGCACTGGTCCAGCTCGATCACCAGCGCGTGCTGCCGATCCTGATCCACGGCGACGCGGCGTTCGCCGCGCAGGGCGTGGTGGCCGAGACCTTCAACATGGCGCGGCTGGCCGGTTATACGACCGGCGGGACGATCCACCTGATCGCCAACAACCAGGTTGGCTTCACGACCGGCCCGACCGAGGGCCGCTCCACCGACTACTCGTCGGACCTGGCCAAGGGATTCGACGTGCCGATCATCCACGTCAACGCCGACGATGCCGAGGCCAGCCTGGCGGCCGCTCGCCTGGCCATGATGTACCGCGACCGCTTCCACGCCGACGTGGTCATCGACCTGGTGGGCTACCGCCGCTACGGGCACAACGAGGGCGACGACCCGGCCTACACCCAGCCACAGATGGCCAGGACCATCGCGTCGCATCCGACCGTGCGCGAGATCTACGCCGCCATCCTGGTCGGCGCCGGCGTCCTCTCGCAGGAGGAGGCCGAGGCGATCGCGGCCGCGCCGGCCCGCGACCTGGCGTCACGCCAGGCAGCCGTCCGCGAGGAGCACGCCAAGCCGCAGCTC
Source organism: Candidatus Limnocylindria bacterium (assembly GCA_035696685.1). Taxonomy (GTDB): domain Bacteria; phylum Chloroflexota; class Limnocylindria; order QHBO01; family QHBO01; genus DASSCW01. Next base: position 1,503 of record DASSEC010000298.1, read on the forward strand.
GACCGCGGCGCGGAAGCGCTCGACGCCGAGCAGGCCCCGGAGCCCGAGACCGCGGTGCCGGCCGACGTCCTGCGCCGTCTCAACGACCAGCTGCACTCATGGCCGGCCGACTTCCACATCAACCCGAAGCTGGCCAAGCAGCTCGAGAAGCGCCGCGCGGCACTCGCCGGCGACGACGGTCGGCTGGAATGGGCGCACGCCGAGACGCTGGCGTTCGGCTCCCTGACCCTGGACGGGGTGCCGATCCGGCTCACCGGCCAGGACACGGTGCGCGGCACGTTCAGCCAGCGCCACCAGACCCTGTGGGATGCCGAGACGGGGGCCGCCTACACGCCGATCCAGCACCTGGACGGGTCGCGCGCCGCGTTCGAGCTGCACAACAGCCCGCTGTCCGAGTACGCCACGGTCGGCTTCGAGTACGGCTACGCCGTGACCGCGCCGGAGGCGCTGGTGCTGTGGGAGGCGCAGTACGGCGACTTCGTCAACGGGGCGGAGATCATCATCGACCAGTTCATCATCGCCGGGCTGGCGAAGTGGCGGCAGACCTCGCGCCTGACCCTGCTGCTGCCCCACGGCTATGAGGGATCGGGGCCGGAGCACTCGTCCGCGCGGCTGGAGCGGTTCCTGGCGCTGGGCGCGGAGGGCAACATCCGGGTCTGCTACCCGACCACGCCGGCGCAGTACTTCCACCTCCTCCGCCGGCAGGCACGCCATCCGGACCTGCGGCCCCTGATCGTGATGACGCCCAAGTCCCTGCTGCGCCTGCCGGAGGCCTCCTCGTCACTCGCCGACCTGACGAGCGGCACGTTCGCATCGGTCCTGGACGACCCGTCGGTGGCCGATGACGCGGCGCAGTCTGTGCGTCGCGTGGTCATCTGCTCGGGAAAGGTCTACTACGACATGGTCACCTCGGAGGAGCGAGCGGCGCACCCGGAGCTGGCCATCGTGCGGGCGGAGCGGCTGTACCCATTCCCCACCGAGGACCTGGAGCGCGTGATGGCGCGCTATTCGAACGTGGAGCGCGTGTCATGGGTCCAGGAGGAGCCGCGCAACATGGGCGCCCGCAAGTTCGTGCTGCCCAAGATCCGCCACCTGGTCCCGTTCCGCATCCCGCTGGGCGACATCAGCCGGCCGGAGCGCTCGCGCCCCGCCGAGGGCTACCCGACCGCGCACGGGGTGGAGCAGGCCCGCATCGTTCATGACGCGCTGACCAGCTAGTCGCCGCATGCCGCAGCCGAAGGCCCTGCTTGAGCACTACCGCGAGCTGCTGGCCGATCCCGAGTCCCCGGAGGAGCGATTCCCCATCTCGCTGGGAGAGGGCGCCACGCCGCTGATCCACGCCCAGCGCCTGGGCGCAGAGCTGGGCCTGGAGCGCCTCTTCCTGAAGTTCGAGGGCACGAACCCGACGGGCAGCTTCAAGGACCGCGGCATGGTGCTGGCCGTGAACCGGGCGATCCGTCGCGGCGCGGCGGCCGTGGTGTGCGCCTCGACCGGCAACACCAGCGCGTCCGCCGCCGCGTACGCGGCCGCCGCCGGGCTACCGTGCCACGTGGTGCTGCCGGCGGGCAAGGTGGCACGCGGCAAGCTGGCGCAGGCCCTGGTCGCGGGTGCGCGGCTGGTCATGATCGACGGCAACTTCGACGAGGCGCTGGCCGCGGTCCGCCAGCTGGGCGAGGAGGGCGTGGCGGCGGTGGTGAACTCCATCAATCCCGACCGCATCGCCGGCCAGCAGACAATCGCCTGGGAGATCGTGGACGCGCTCGGCGAGTCGCCGGAGGCAGTGGCGCTGCCGGTCGGCAACGCGGGCAACATCACCGCCGCCTGGGCGGGGTTCAAGCGCTACGCCGAGGCGGGCGTCACGCCGTCGGGCCGTCGACCGCGCATGCTCGGGTTCCAGGCCGATGGCGCCGCGCCCATCGTGCGCGGCGCTCCGGTGGAGCAGCCGGAAACCGTCGCCACGGCCATCCGCATCGGGAACCCGGCCTCATGGCGAGGAGCCGAGGCCGCGCGCGACGAGTCCGGTGGCGTCATCGAGGCCGTGTCGGATGACGAGATCCTCCAGATGCAGCGCCGCATCGTCGGTCTGGAGGGCGTGTTCTGCGAGCCCGCCTCGGCGGCCGGTGTGGCCGGCGTGGCCCGGATGGCGGCAGAGGAGCGCATCCACCCGTCGGAGGGGGTGGTGTGCATCCTGACCGGCCACGGCCTCAAGGACCCCGACGCGGTCGCGCCGGAGGAGGGCAGCCTCGGTCCCGTCCCGGCGGACATTGGCTCCATCCGGAGCGTGATGGGCCTCTAGCCGGCGGCCGGGCCGCGGCCGTATCGGCGCAGGATCTCCAGCAGGCGGTCGGCTGGCAGGGCGTGGAAGGTGACGCCGTTGCCGGTCATCGTCTCGGCGGCCAGCAGGGCGTTGACGATCGCCTCCTCGGTGGCCTCAATGGCCCCCCAGAACAGCGCCGTGATGTGGTCGTCGTCCAGCATCCGGATGTCGCGCGTGACCGCATCGGCCTGGTCTTCGGCGCGCAGGTTGCGGTTGCCGGTGGCGAAGGCCAGGAAGATGTCGCCACTGTCGTGCTCGCCCCCGCCGCCGGTGCGCGCCACGCCGATCGTCGCGCGCTGCGCCAGGCGCCGGCACTGGTGGGGCAGGAGCGGAGCATCCGTGGCGAGGATGACGATGATCGAGCCCCCGCCCTGCGCTTCGCGGTCCGGTCCGGGCACCACCGTGCGCGGGATCTCGCGACCCACCGGCACGCCGTCGACCATCAGCCGCTCCCGGGTCCCGTGATTGGCCTGCACCAGCGCGCCGACCGTGAACGAACCGTGATCCTCGCTCACGACGCGCGACGCCGTCCCGATCCCGGCCTTGAAGCCGTAGGCCTTCATGCCGGTGCCGCCGCCGACGTTGCCCTCGTCCACCGGGCCGTCGTGCGCCGCCGTCAGCGCCACTTGGACGTCCTCTTCCGTAACGTGCTGACCGTCGATGTCGTTCAGGTAGCCGTCCCACGTCTCGGCCACGACCGGCAGCGACCAGCGCGGGTGGTCGGCGTGCGGCGCGTTGCGCACGCTGAAGCCAACCAGCGCGTGATGGACGATCCCCACCGAATGGGTGTTGGTCAGGCCGATGGCCGTGGCCAGCGTCCCCGCCTCGCGAATCCACTCCAGCCCGGTCATCTCGCCATTGCCGTTGAGCGTGTGCGCGCCGGCGAACACCGGCTCGATTCCCGGGTCGCCCGCGTGCGGCAGGACCACGGTCACCCCGGTGCGCACGTCATCGCCGCGGATCAGGGTGGCGTGGCCGACGCGCACGCCGGCCACGTCGGTGATGGCGTTCAGCCGGCCGGTGGGCAGCTCGCCCAGGGTGATGCCCAGGTCACGCGCGCGCATTCGCCTCGTCCTCCGTGGCGGCAGGCAGATCCACGGCGAGCGCCGCAGCGACCTCGCTGCCCAGGTGCGAATCGATGACCGCGTCGGCCGCCGCCGTGCTGGCCGGCAGGCCCGTGACCGCCTCGAGGAACGGCACCCGCTCGAGCAGCACCATCTCGGTGGGCTCCATGGCTTCGACCGTTGCGGTCCGGGGGACGCTCCGCAGCAGCGCGATCTCGCCGAACGACTCACCGGCCTGCTCCTGGCGAACCTGGCGCCCGTCGATGCTGACGGCCACCCGCCCCGAAGTGACGATATAGAAGTGATCACCGGGATCGCCCTGCTGGACGACGACGCTGCCCGGATGCGCGTGCACCGGGACGAGGGCACACGCCAGCCGGTCGATCGCGGCGGGCCCCAGCGGCTCGAACATCGGGATGCCGCGCAGCAGCTCCACGTCCTGCTGACGCGCGGCGCCCACCGTGTCGAGCCGCCGCAGTGCCGGCCAGGCAACGGCCGCGGTCAGCAGCATGGCGCCACCCGCCACTAGGAAGGCCGTGCCCTCCCCGCCAATGGCCACCAGCGCGGGGGCCAGGATGGAGCCGATGGCCAGTGACCCCATGTGCACCCCCTCCAGCAGGCCGAAGATCCGTGCCAGCATCCGATCCGGCGCGACCCGCTGCAGCAGGGTGTGGCTTGAGGTGTCGAGCAGCATCCGGCCCAGCCCGGCCACCGCCAGCAGGCTGATCGCCGCCGGCACGCTCGCGAACTGGCCGAGCACCGCCAGCGGCACCGCCCACAGCAGGACGCCCAGGGCCACCGGGGCGGCCAGGCCCCGGCGCCCGATGAGGGTCATGCTCGCGGTGGCCGCGCCCAGCAGCCCACCCGCGCCCAGGGCCGCGTTCAGCAGGCCGACGCCTGAATCGCCGATGCGCAGGACGTCAATCGCCAGCACCACCAGCAGCACGTCCAGCGCCCCCCACAGGATCGAGCCGGCGGCGATGATGGCCAGCACCACGCGTGGCTGGCGCTCGCGGAATGCCAGACGGAAGCCGGTGAACATGTCTGCCGCTGCGGTGGCGAACCCGCCCACCTGGTCGTGCACCGGGTCCTCGTGCGAGTGGCTCCGCGCGCCGCGCACCAGCGCCGCGCCCGCCAGCAGCAGGGCCGCGGACACCGCGAACACGATCGACGGCCCGCTCGTTGCCAGCGCGATGCCGGCCAGCGCTGGCCCCAGCAGCATCGATCCCGTCTCGATGGTCGCCGCAGCCACGTTCGCCGTGGTCAGCTCGGATGGCGTGCGCGCCAGGGACGGCAGGAGCGCACCCTGGATCGGGCGCGTCAGGGTGATGCTGGTGTTGGCGAGGGCGGCGGCCACGTAGACGAGCCAGCCGGGCGCACCCGCGGCCAGCGCGACGGTGGCGATGCCCATGCTGGTGGCCTGCGCGACGTAGGCGAACAGCAGCGCGCGCTCGCGACGGAAGTGGTCGCCGAACGTGGCGGCCATCGGCGCGACCAGCGCAGCGGGCGCCAGCTGCACCAGCGCGGCGACGCCGGTCTCCGTGGTGCCACCGCGGCCAAAGGCGTAGACGAGGATGGCAATCCAGCTCATCCACTCGGCCAGCGAGAAGCCGATGTACGCCAGGAGCACGCGGCGAATGGCCGGGTTCTCGAACGCGGCCAGGACGATGATCAGCCGGCTCCGACGTCCTCGCTTCGGCATCGGGGGATCATCCCACGCGAATCAGCGCGCGCAATCAGCAATCACAGGCCTTGAGGGCCGCCGCGACGAACTCCTCGGGCAGCGCGGTCTTGGACACGAACTGCGCATCGGCGGGCACGCCCTCGCGCTCATCGGTCCAGCCCATGAGCACCAACCGCACGGACGGCCAGCCGAGGCTGATGCCGGACAGCAGGGCGCGCCCGGCGTCGATATCGGGCAGGCGGGGGTCCACCAGGAGGACCGTCGGATGAGTGGCCTCGACCAGCTCCATGGCCGAGCGCACGTCACCGGCAGTGCCGATGACCTCGACGCCCGCCACGCGCAGGACGTCTGCAATGGATGCCTGAACACGTCGGTCGGCGTC
>DASSEC010000299.1:0-2280 GCA_035696685.1 Candidatus Limnocylindria bacterium
ACGAAGGGCGGAATCGGCTCGGTGACGGTGGCCGCCACGCGGGCAACGCGGGGCAACGTGAAGCGGATCTGCGTGCCGTGGCCGGCCTCGGTGTTGGGCCTCGCGCCGATTTCGCCCCCATGCGCTTCGACGATCGCCCGCGTGATGTAAAGCCCCAGCCCCAATCCGCCGAAGCGCCGCCCGGCGTCGACATCGGCCTGGAAGAAGCGCTCGAAGATGGCTTCTGCCTGTTCGCCGCTGATCCCGATGCCGGTATCGAGCACGACCACCTCCACCTCGTCCCCAAGGCTGCGAGCCCGAACGGTGACCGGCCCGCCATCCGGCGAGTACTTGACGGCGTTGTCGAGCAGGTTGGTCAGCACCTGCCCCACACGGTCACGGTCAGCACGCATGGGCAGCGTGTCGGGGACCTCGGCCGTGATCGCGCGCTGCGGATGCTCCCGGCTGGTGCGCGCCACTGCCTCGCGGATCTCCTCGGCCAGGTCGATGGCCTCCGGCTCGATGCTCACCTCGCCACGCCGGTCGATGCGGCTCACGTCGAGCAGGTCCTCGACCAGCCGCCGCATGCGCGTCACCTGCGAACGGATGACGCGCATCTGGGACAGCTCCTTCTCGCCCGACGAGTCCCGCATCCGCGCCTCGAGCAGCTGCGCGTAGCCCTGGATGCTGGTCAGCGGCGTCCGCAGCTCGTGGCTCACGATCGAGAGGAAGTCGTCCTTGATCCGCTGGGCACGCTGCTCGCGGCGCATCTGCTCCTGCAGGTCGCCCCACAGCGCCGCGTTGTCCAGGGCAGGCGCCGCCCGCTCGGCGATGGCCGCAGCCAGCCGCAGCTCGCCCTCTCCCAGCCGTGGGCCGGCGGTGCTCGCTGATGCGAGGACCCCGCGCACGGTGCCGCGCCACACGATGGGAGCCGCCAGCAGCGAGCCAAGGCTCAGGGCCTCGATCGCATCGGGGTCGCCGGCGTCCGCGCGCAGTGGTTGGGGGCCGAGCAGGGGCGTCACGGTGGCTGCGGCCGCGCCGGCCACACCCTCCCCCATCCGCAGCTGCCGGCCGCCAAGGTGCTCGCGCAGCCGCTCGGCGGCATCCGGGTCGCGCCCGTCGGCCTCGGCGAAGGCCAGCCGCAGGGATCCTGGGTCCGCGGGGTCCGCGCGCTGGACCACCAGCAGCCAGGTCAGGTCGCCCAGCAGCGGAGCCGCGGCCCGCACGATGGCCAGCGACGTCTCCCGCGGGTCGAGCGAGGTCCCGAACTCGCGTGCCAGCTGGGAGAGCAGCTCGGCCTCGCGTCGGCGGAGAGCCTCGCGCTCCTCCTCGGCCAGCCGCTCCTGCAGCTGCGCGTTCTCGGTGGCGCGGCCGATCGCCACGCGAGCGTACAGGCCGGCCGCCAGCCCGATTCCCAGCACGTACGCCAGGCGGAGGCCCACCAGCTGGCGAGCGGCCGAGTCGACGCCCGTGGTGGCCACGATGACCGAGGCATACATGAAGCCGATGACGATCGCGGCCCAGACCGAGGCCGCCAGGCCGTACCGCAGCGCCACGCCCAGCATCACCGGCAGGTAGAAGAGGAACGCGTCCAGCGCGTTCGGCGCCACGTAGATCGCCAGCGTGACGACGATCATGTCCAGCGCCGTGGCCACGATCCCGATCTCGCGCGCCGGGAAGCGGCCCACCAGCAGCAGGATGCCGCCCGAATAGAGGATGGCCGCCACCGCCAGGCCGGCGAGCCAGGGGAACGAGGCGATCTGGTTGCGGAGCAGCACGATCGCGATCAGCGCGGCGCCGGCGATCGCCGCCCGCAGGATGGCCAGCTGCTGCTCCTGCAAGCGCATCTGGCGCTCGAGATGCACGTCCAGCTCGGGGAGGCGGGCTCCCGTCGGTTCCATCGGCAGCCGATCCTACGGGCGCGAGGTTCGTCCGACTATAGCCCGCTTGGTGGCATCATCGGGCCCATGTCCCAGCCGCCCGTCCTGTGGTCCCCGCCCGTCGACGTGCGCCGCACCAGCGCTGTCGGCCGCTACCTCGACTGGCTGGCCGCGGAGCACGGACTGCGCTTCGACACGTATGACGAGCTCTGGCGCTGGTCGGTGGATGACCTGGAGGGCTTCTGGGGCTCCATCTGGGAGCGCGCCGGGTTCGCATCGGCGACCGGGTACGAGGCGGTCCTGGCCAATCGGACCATGCCCGGCGCGCGCTGGTTCCCGGGCGCGACCCTGAACTGGGCGGAGCACGCGCTGCGCATGCCCGGCCGCGCCGCCGACGAGGTGGTCATGGTTGGTCGCTCCC
>DASSEC010000300.1:0-5711 GCA_035696685.1 Candidatus Limnocylindria bacterium
GTGCGGAGATTTCCCGGCGCGCGGATGACTTCTCCGTCATCAGCGTGGACTTCGGGCGCGCGGTCTCCTATCAGCAGAGCGTCGCCTACGCCGTCAGCTTCGACCTGGTGGACGCCGGCGGCAGGGGCACGCGAGACCTGCGCATCGGCAGCAGCCTCGCCGCGTTCCCGGTGTGGGCCTTCGGTTCGGCTGGCGATTCGGGGAGCAGCGTCAGCGTCGACCTGCCCGCCGGCTACAGCCCCGACGTCCAGGGCGATTCAATGGAGCGCAGCTCGCGTGGCGATGGCGGCGTCCGGCTGTCCGCCGCGCCGGACGATCCCATCCAGTTCTTCGCCTATCTCACCGCGGATCGACCGGGGGCCTTCGCGAACACGAGCACCCGTGTCGACGTGAACGGCCTCTCCACCTCCGTGCTGGTGCGCAGCTGGGACGACGACCCTGCCTGGGGCAGGCGCGTGACCAACCTCATGCGCCGCGGGCTGCCCGTCCTGCAGCGGCTCATTGGCTTCGACTATCCCGGACACGAGCCGCGAGCGCTCACCGTGGAGGAGGCGGCGACCTCGCGACTCGGCGAGTACGCCGGCATCTACGACCCCGACGTCAGCCTGATCCAGATCCGATACGACGCCGACGCGGTGGTGACTCTCCATGAAGCCGCCCACATCTGGTTCAACGGGACGCTCTTCACGGACCGATGGATCGGCGAGGCATGGGCCGAGTTCTACGCAGCCCGGGCCGTGGCCCGGCTCGGGGCGCACGGCCGTACGCCCGTCATGACCGACGCGCTGCTGCAGGCGAAGATCCCGCTGAACGACTGGGGCGCCATTGGCGTCGAGTCGCTGGACGTGGAGGACTTCGCCTACGCCGCGACGTACGAGGTCGCCCGCGAGATCGCGGCACGCGCCGGCACCGCGGACCTGCGGCTGGCGTGGCGGGCGGCCGATGCTGGCGAGGAGGCATACCTGCCGGTCCACCATCCGCCGCCGGCGCCGGCGCACGTGGCGTTCGACGTGGCCGACTGGCAGCGGCTGTTGGACCTGCTGGAGGAGCGCAGCGGCGACGACTACAGCGACCTCTGGCGGCGCTGGATCGTGGATGACGAGCAGCTGCCCCTTCTGGCGCAACGCGAATCGGTGCGGCACCGATATGCCCAGGTGGTGACCGCCGCAGGCCCCTGGGAGCTGCCCGCATCCATCCGGCACCAGATGGGGCTGTGGCAGTTCGACCAGGCGCGGGCGGCGCTGGAAGCGGCGGCCAGCGTCCTGCGAAAGCGCGACAGGATCGCGACCGAGGCCGAGCGGCTGGATTTGGCCGCGCCGCCGACCCTGCAGGCCACGTTCGAAGGGGACGCCGGGCTGGATGCAGCGGCCGCCGAGGCGGAAGGCGAGCTGCGGACGCTTGACGAGCTCACGGCGGCCGCCAACCACCTGGATGCCGGCAGCGGGCCGCTGGTGACGATCGGCCTGCTGGGCAACGACCCGAGCGCGCAGCTGGCGGCGGCACGAACTGCGTTCGAGGACGGCGACCTGGCCGCAGCGGATCGGCGCGCCGCCGACCTGGTGCGGTCGGTTTCCGGGGCGGCTGACGCCGGGCGCCTGCGGGTCGTCGTCGCGGGCGGCGGGCTCCTGGTGCTCGACGGCGCCTGGCTGTGGCTCGTTCGACCCCGACGCCGGCGAATGGCATCGTCGCTGGCCGCGTGAGAACCGCTGTCCGATGAATCGGTCCATCGTCGCCGTCCTGCTTGGCACGTTCACGCTGCGGTTCAGCACCGGACTGACCGGCGGCCTGCTGGTCTACTACCTGGCGCAGCTGCCGTCGTACGGCGGGCCAACGGTCAGCGGGACCGAGGTCGGGCTGCTGACCGCCGGCTACTACCTGGCCGAGCTGCTCCTGTCGCCGGCATTCGGCTTCCTCTCGGACCGCTTCGGGGCACATCGGGTCATGCAGGTGGGACCAGTGTTCGGCGTGGTGGCGGCGCTGATCACCGCCTTCGTGGTCGACCTCTGGATCCTGGGTGGCACGCGGCTCCTGGAGGGCGCTGCGGCGGCGGCCTCCATCCCGTCCATCCTGGGCTACATCGCCCTCGCCACGTCCGGCGACCAGGCGCTTCGCGGCCGGGCGGTGGCGCGCTTCGAAGGGGCCACGCTGCTGGGCATCGGGCTGGGCATCGTGGCCGCCGGCCCGCTGTTCGAGGCCATCGGCCGCGGCGGGTTCCTGGTGAACGCAGGTGTCTACTTGGGATCGTTCGCCCTCTACCGCTGGGGCGTGGCCGAGCTGCATCATGAGCCGACCGAGGAGGAGCGCACGGCCGGCACGCACCAGGTGCGGCCCAGCCGCTTCGAATTTGGCCGCTACCGACGGATCCTCGGATCGTCGGGCGTCTGGCTGCTGGCCCCGACCTGGATCGCGCTGAACGCGGTCATCGGCTCTTGGACGACGCAGTCGGTCTTCCAGCTGGTGCGCGAGCCGCCGGCCGAGTTCCACAACCAGCTGTTGATGCAGGGCTTCAGTCCGTCCAGCGTAAGCCTGGGGTTCGGGGTCATCGGCCTGATCTTCATGGCGGGCCTGCTGTACTGGGGCAACCGCTTCAAACAGCGGCGGCGGACCACGATCATCGCGATCGGCGTGGCTGGCGCCCTGGTCATGCTGGCGGCCACGTTCGGCCTCAACCACTCCGGTGAGCTCGGGCTGGTGGTGCAGCTGCCGCTCCTCGCACTGGCCGCCGGGGGCCTGTTCGTCATGGCCGGCGCCACGCCGGCGGCGCTGGGCCTGCTCGCTGACATGACCGAGAGCCACCCGGCCGACCGCGGCGCGATCATGGGCCTCTACTCGGTCTTCCTGGGCGTGGGACAGATCCTCGGGGCGCTGGCCTCGGGACCGGCGGGTGACTGGGCGGGCATCGATGGGCTGCTGGGGGCGAGTGTGCTGCTGATCATCGTCGCCATGCTCCCCGTCCAGCGGCTGCGCAGCTCGGAGCACCTGATAGGGGCTAGGTAGGAACGCGCGGCGAAGGCCCTCGTGGTCGCGGGCCCATCGGTCCGGCTATCCTTCACGCCCCATGCGCGTATCCACGCTCTTCTTCGCCAGCCTCCGCGACGACCCGGCCGAGGCCGAGATGGTCAGCCACAAGCTGCTCGTGCGTGCGGGCTATGTCCGTCAGCTGGGCTCGGGCATCTACACCGTGCTCCCGCTGGGCTTCCGCGTGCAGCAGAAGATCGAGCAGGTCATCCGCGAGGAGATCGACGCCATCGGCGGCCAGGAGATGGAGATGCCGGTGGTCCATCCGGCCGAGCTCTGGCGCGAGTCCGGGCGCTACCAGAAGATCGGCCCCGAGCTGGTGCGCTTCAAGGATCGCGGCGGGCGCGACATGGTGCTGGCCATGACGCACGAGGAGGTCGTGGCCGACCTGCTGCGGGACCTGGTCAAGAGCTACCGCCAGCTGCCGGCCATCGTCTACCACTTCCAGACCAAGTTCCGCGACGAGCCTCGCGCGCGAGGCGGGCTGATCCGGGTCCGTGAGTTCGTGATGAAGGACTCGTACTCGCTCGACGCCGATGAGGCGGGGTTGGATCGCTCCTATCAGGCCCATCACGGCGCCTACAGCCGCATCTTCCAGCGCCTCGGCCTGTCAACCGTGGCCGTCGGCGCGGACGTCGGCATCATGGGCGGCTCGCTGGCCCACGAGTTCATGGTGCTGAACGAGCACGGCGAGGACACGCTGGTGTTGTGCGGGACGGGCGACTACGCGGCCAACCAGCAGATCGCCGCGATCCGGAAGCCGGAGCCAACCGCCGAGGAGCCGATGGCGACCGAGGAGGTCCCGACGCCGGGCACCGACACCATTGCCTCGCTGGCCGCGCTGCTGTCGGTGGGCACCGACCGCACGGCCAAGGCCACCTTCTTCGTCGCGAACGACGGCCGGTTGATCACGGCCATCGTGCGTGGCGACTTCGAGGTCAACGAGACGAAGCTGGTGAACGCGATCCAGGCCTTTGGCGGCCTGCGGCCGGCGACGGCCGATGAGATCCGCGCGGCGGGCATGGAACCCGGTTACGCCTCGCCGATTGGCGCGCACGACACCACGGTGGTCGTCGACGACCTGGTGATGCGGTCCCCGAACCTGGTCGCGGGCGGGAACAAGGCCGGGTTCCACCTCCGCAACGTGAATGCGGGTCGCGACTTCCCGCCCGACGTGGTGGCGGACATCACCAACGCGCGGGAGGGCGATCCGTGCCCGCGCTGCGGGGCGCCGCTCACCCTGCGCAAGGGCATCGAGGTCGGCAACATCTTCAAGCTGGGCACGGACTTCACCGAGAAGCTCAATGCCACCTACCTGGCCGAGGACGGCAGCCGCCACTTCGTGGTCATGGGCAGCTATGGGATCGGGCTCGGCCGCGCCCTGGCGTGCATCGTCGAAGAGCACCACGACGAGAAGGGCATCGTGTGGCCCGCTGCCGTGGCGCCGTTCGCAGCCCACCTGGTGGCGCTGGGCGCCGGCAAGGAGCCGGCGGTGGCCGAGGCAGCGGACGCGCTGTACCAGCGCCTGGCCGATGCCGGCGTGGACGTGCTGTATGACGACCGCGACGAATCGCCCGGCGTGAAGCTGACCGACGCCGAGCTGCTGGGCATGCCCTGGATCGTGACCGTTTCGCCGCGCTCCCTGGCAGCCGGCGGAGCCGAGGTGACCGAACGGGCGACCGGCGACCGCAACGTTCGACCGCTCCCGGACGTGGAGGCGCTCCTGCGCCAGGCGTGACCGGCGCGGGGCGCGCGGCAGGGTGGCCTGACGGACTGCTGAGCACGCTCGAGCAGGTCTTCGTCACGTTCCTGCCCGAATCGGCGCCGGCTGCCGGCCGGCTGGCACGTCGAGCGGCCGATATCCTCGACGAGACGGCGGATCCCGCTGACCTGCGCCTGCTGAAGCTGGCGATCCGGAGCCTGGAGCACCCGCCGCTGCTGCTGGCCAGCGCGGGCCGCTGGGGCCGCTTCTCGAGCTTCGACCAGGCGGCGCGCGAGGGTGTCCTGCTCGCCTGGTCCACGCACCCGTTGGGGAGGCTGCGCACGGCCTACCAGGCGCTGCGCCGCTTCGCCCTGTTCCTGGCACTCGCCGATGACGGGGACGGGGACGGTGGTCCGCCTGCCAATCCGCTCTGGCAGCGAATCGGGTACGCGCCGGCCGAGATGCCACCGGTGCCGGAGCGGGCCGTGCGCGTGCTGGAGGTGGATCCCCGCGGCACCGGCACGCTCGAGCTCGAGGCGGATGCCGTGATCGTCGGCTCAGGCGCGGGTGGCGGCCTGATCGCCGCGCGGCTGGCCGCCGCCGGGCTGGATGTGCTGGTGGTGGAGGCGGGTCCCTACCGGCCCGAAGCGCACATGTCGCGGCTGGAGGGCCAGGCATTCGGCGACCTCTACCTCGACCGGGGCACGACCTCCAGCGCCGACCTGGGCGTGACGATCCTGGCCGGCACCGGGCTCGGCGGCGGCACGACCATCAACTGGACCACCTCGCTGGAGCCGACCCGCGAGATGCGATCCGAATGGGCGGCGGCGCATGGCCTCGCGGGGTTCGAAGGCGCGGAGGGCGATGCCGACTTCGCGCGGCTGCGCGTCGAGCTCGACCTGCCGCCGCCCACGGTGATCCCGCCGAAGGACCGGCTCATCCTGGATGGGGCCGCGACGCTGGGCTGGGAAGCCGCGCCCAATGAACGCAA
>DASSEC010000301.1:0-9158 GCA_035696685.1 Candidatus Limnocylindria bacterium
CGGGCTGCTCGCCGCCTGCAACGCAGGCGCCACCACCCCGTCAGCGCAGCCATTGCCGACGGCCACGGAATCCACCGCCGCCATGACGACCCCGTCGTCCTCGGCTGCCGCCGTGTCATGCACTGATGCCTTTGCCGGCACAGACCTCAGCAGCGTCACTGCGACGACCGACCTGACGACGCTGGCCGATCAGCTGGACTCGACGGTCGCTCGCTGCGCCTCGATCAACGATTGGACCGCCGCTCTCCAGACCGCGGCGCCGAACATCAGCATCACGTCCGCATTTGCCTTCCTCCAGGCCCAATGCGCCGCCAACGCGGATCTGTCGAGCACGCCGGTGTGCGTGCAGGTCGGCTCGTAGCCGAACCGCCTAGGGCGATCCGGGCCTCTCGGGAATGACCTCGCGACGCCCATTGGCCCAGTCGACGCGAAGCTCGGTCGCGGTGCGGGTCGCCGTCCAGCGCCCCACCAGCTCGAGCGTCAGCTCGTCTCGCCAGGGAGGCTCCTGGCCACGCAGTAGCGGGACGAGGGATCGACCCTCCACGAAGGCGGGTGGCGTGACGCCGGCCAGCTCGGCGATGGTGGGCGCGAAATCGATGTTGGCGACCAGGTGCGCGGTATCGGTGCCCGGCGTGACGTCCGGCCCCCATACGATCAGCGGCACCTTCGTGTCGCTGTCGTACGGCAGGTCCTTGCCCGCCCGCGGGACGAGGTGGAAGCCGTTGTCGGAGGTGAAAATGACGTAGGTGTCGTCGTCCACCGCCGCCAGGAGCTGGGCCACCATCTCCTCCACGGGCGCCATCAACGCCCCCCGGCGGGACGGATTGCTGTGGTGCACGCGCGGCCACGGCCAATGTGGCGCCATGGTGGCGATCATCATGAAGTACGGTCCGTGGCCAACCTGCGCGATCAGTTGCCTCGCCTCGAGCGTGGCGGCCACGTCCGTATTGCCGGGAAACGTCCGGCGCTGGCCGTCGACGCTGAACTCGATCCCGTCGTACCCCGCCTCCGACCGCGACACGCGCGCCATCCAGTGATCCCAGCCCGGCGGCACGTAGCTGGGCGCGGCGTCGCGCCAGCCATAGCCGACGAAGTAGCGGCCGATGAAGCTCGTCTCGTACCCCGCGGAATGCAACCAGGTGGCCAGGGTGCAGGACTCGATCCCCAGCTGCAGCGCCCGCGCCTGGCCGCCGTTCGGCGGGTTGTTGCTGTAGATGCCGTGGCTGTGGGCGTACTGGCCGCGGAGCATGGATGCCTTCGATGGGCAGCAGGTGGGCGTCGTGACGAATGCCTCGTCGAAGTGGCGGCCACCCGGCAGGCTGGTCAATCGGCGCAGTGTCCGGAACAGCGGCACGTCCAGGTCGTCGGCGACGACCAGGATGATGTTGGGCCGATGCGCCTGCGGCTGGAACGAGATGGCGCAGCCCGCGCTGCGCGCGATGTCGCCGCCCAGCAGGACGACCGCGGCGAGCGTCGCGATGGCGACGCCGACCCGCAGCCGGATCCTGGCGGAGGGGGTGGGATTCGAACCCACGGAGGCTTGCACCTCAGCGGTTTTCAAGACCGCCGCATTCGTCCACTCTGCCACCCCTCCCGGCGGGCGATTCTACCCGCCGGTCTGTCAGACCCGCTTGACGACGACCGTCCCCGCGATCAGGTCGTGCCAGCCGCGGCGGCGCTTGTCGATCAGGACCCAGATGAAGCCCAGGTAGAGGACCGCGCTGGAGACCCAGTAGCCGATCAAGCGGATGACCGCCTGCCCGGTGGTCAGCGGTCCGCCGTCGACGTCACGCACGACCTTGAGGCCCATCATCCGCATGCCCGGCGTCGCGCCGCCCCGTGTCCAGAAGTATGGGAAGTAGCCGAGTGTGATCACCGCAACGGCCAGGATCACCAACACCACGAACCCCGCGATTGGCCCGGTGAGCTGTCGCTGGGGCCCGCTCCCGATGATGCCGGCGAACGGGATCGCCAGGATCAGGACCACCGCGATGACGGCCGCGGTGATGATGAGTCCATCGATGATGTACGCCACCAACCGCGGCCCAAAGTCCCCGAACTCGTAGCCGGGAGCTGGGCCGGCCACCGGCTCGGGCGGTTGCCAAGGCGGTGCCGGGGGTGGGGGCGCAGCCTCGGGCTGGCCTGGTTGCTCGGTCATGACCTCTCCTCCGTATGCGCCGTTCGACGCTCCATCGAGCCTATCACCTTGCCAATCAAGTCCCTAAGCGCGCCTCGTGGGGACTGGCGGGACCATGGGTCGAACCGGCGGGAGACTCGGCGCCGCGAGGAAGCCAAGGATGCTGCCCGTCAGTCCGCTCAGCCATCCGGCTGCCACCAGGGCGACCGGCAGCCAACTCGGGAACAGCCACCGCACGACGGGCAACGGCGACGTCGCGGTGTACCAGCCGAGACCGACGGCGAACACGCTGATGAGGCTGATCGCGAGGTACCACGCTCGGCCCTCCCGGCGCCATGCGCCGATCGCCAAGCCGATGAGCACGACCGCCAGCATGACGTCGAACATCGCGGCGCCGAAGTACATCGCTGCCCGACGCTGTGCCTCGACAGCGTCGTTCTGGCCCAGCGGGGACACCCTCGACAGGAAGTCGTAGGTCTGCCATTCCCTGCTGGCCAGCAACAGAAGTCCGCTGGCGCCGAGGACGGCCGCCACGGCGAGCAACGCCATCGACGCACGCCGGAAGGTGCGACGCGCCTCCATGAGCAAGAGCCTACTCCGGAGCCCCAAGCGGTCAGCGGATGGCATCGGCTCCGAAATGGGGTTGCAGCGCGTCCGGCACGTGCACCGAGCCATCCGGCTGGAGGTGCGTCTCGAGCAGGGCGGCGTAGGTGCGGGACATCCCGAGGGCTGAGCCGTTCAGCGTGTGGATGAGCTCGGGACGGGCATCGGCCGAGGGACGGTAGCGCAGGTTCATGCGCCGCGCCTGGAAGTCGGTGTAGTTGGAGCAGGAGCTCACCTCCAGCCACTTGCCGACGCCAGGTGACCACGCTTCCAGGTCGTAGCCCTTGGCCTGGGCGAAGCCCACGTCGCCGGTGCAGCGCTCGACCGTGCGGTACGGGATCTCGAGTGCTTCGAGCACCTCTTCGGCGTCGCGGGTCATGGCCTCCAGCTCATCGGCAGACGTCGAGGGCTCCACGAACTTGACCATCTCGACCTTGTCGAACTGGTGGACCCGCAGCAGGCCGCGGGTGTCCTTGCCGGCGGCGCCGGCCTCGCGGCGGAAGCAGGGGGTGTAGGCGGCATGGTGGATGGGGAGCCGGTCAGCCGGCAGGATCTCGTCGCGGTAGATGTTGGTGACGGACACCTCGGCGGTCGGGATGAGGTACAGGTCATCGCGCTCCACGACATACATCTGCGCCTCCTTGTCCGGCAGCTGACCGGTACCACGAGCGCTGGCGGCGTTGACCAGGATGGGCGACCACAGCTCGGCGTATCCATGGCGCTCGGCCATCTCCAGCATGAAGCCGATGAGCGCGCGCTCCAGCCGGGCGCCCTGGCCGGTGAACAGGATGAAGCCCGAGCCCGCGATCTTCGCCCCGCGCCCGAGGTCGAACAGGCCAAGGCGCTCCGCGATCTCCCAATGGGGAGGCGCCGATCCTGGCTCCGCGGCTGCGCCCCAGCTACGGATGACCGGGTTGTCCTCCGCGCCGCGCCCGTCCGGGACCGATGGATCCGGCAGGTTCGGGACCAGCAGCAGGTCCCGCGCGACCTGCTGCTCAAGCGTGGATAGCTCGGCGGCGTTCGCGTCGATCTGCCCGGACAGCTCCGCCATGCTGGCCTTCAGCTCGTCCGCCGACGCTCCCCCACCAGAGCGCATCGCCTCGCCAAGGGCCTTGTTGCCGGCGTTGCGCTGCGCGCGCAGCTCATTCGTGCTGGCTTCCAGCTCCCGTCGCCGCGCGTCGGCGACCAGGATGCGATCGACCGCATCCGGCGGCTCGCCCTTGCGGGCGATGGCCGCCTTCACAGCGTCGGGATCGTCGCGGATGAGGCGCAACGAGATCATGCGTGGAGGGTATCGGCCGCGGCCGCTTCCCGGAGGCGCTCGATGACGAAGTCGCGGTCCAGTGCGGCCAGCAGCCAGCCCGCGCGCGGACCGCTGCGCTCGCCAAGGAAGGCGGCATACAGCGCGGCGAAGGCCCGGCCGGCCGGCAGCTCCTCCGCCTGGGCCGCCTGGAAGATGGCCGCCTGCAGGAGCTCGCCCGACCAGTCAGCGGGATCGCCGGCAGCCAGATCGTCCGCCAGCCGGCCGAGCAGCCGGTGCTGCCCCGCGTCCAGCTCGGCGGCAGCCGCCGGCAGCGCCTCGCGGTGGATGGTGACCCGGGACTTGTCCGGCGCGTAGGCCTCCAGCCAGCCGCGCGCCGCGCCGATGCGCTCCTCGAGGATGGCCAGCTCACGCTGGTCCAGGGCAGCGCCCTTCTCCGCAGCAGCGCGCTCGGCCACGTCCACGCCAGGAAGCTGGACCAGCAGCGCCAGGTGGCCGAAGGGCGGACGGTAGGCCGCGGCCTCGGCGGCCAGGTCTGCGCCGGGATCGACCTGGGACGCGGCGAAGAGACGCTCCGGGTCCGCCGGCAGCTCACCCTTCACCTCCCGTCCCGCGACCGCGGCGGCGATGCGGTCCGACTCATCGAAGACGCGCGGGATGGCGTCCGTCCCGTCGGGATCGAAGTCGATGGCCTGGTTGTAGCGCGGCCGCAGGAACAGCAGGCGCAGCTGCTCGGCCGGCATGACGTCGGCGATCTCGTGCGCAGCCGCGCCCCGGCCCTTGGAGGTGGACATCTTCCGGCCGCCGATGTTCAGGAACTCGTAGACCACGTTCATGGGCGGCTCGCGGTCGAAGACCTCGCGGGCGATGGCCTCCGAGCGGTCCCGCGCCCCGCCCCGGGTGCCCAGATCCTTTCCATTGGGCTCGACGGTCACGCCGAAGAGGCTCCACTTCGCCGCCCAGTCCACGTTGAAGGGCAGCTTGCCCCGGCCGCCAAAGGGCGAGGCGTCGCCCGCGTGGCCGCAGCCGGCCGCCCAGGTCACCAGGTCGGCGCGGCATTCGTAGTGCACCTGCTCCCCATCCCAGGTGGTGACGATGGTGGTTCCCACGCGCCCGCAGTTCTCGCAGATCACCGACAGTGGATGCCAGTCGTCCGGATGACGGACGTTGGCCACGCGCCGATAGATGTTGCGCACCACGGCGGCGCGGTCAAGCGCCACGCGGATGTATCGGTCCATGTCGCCGGAGGCATAGACCTCGCTCATCCAGTAGTAGCGATCCGGGTGAATGCCCAGCCCCGCAAACGTGTCGATGAACTGCCCGGCGAAGTGCCGCGCGTACGAGGCATGGCCATCGCCCGCCGGATCCGGCACCTTGGCCAGGGGCCGGCCCATCTCGGTTTCGACCGCGTCGGCCGTGAGCAGGGCCTGGGCATCCATGGGATCGAGGTCATCGATCCCGTACAGGAAGGTCGTGGGCAGGTCGGCCGCGCGCAGGGCGCGGACGATCACGTCATTGATGACGGGGCCGCGCAGGCTGCCGACGTGGACCGTGCCAGAGGGCGTCTTCGAGTCGTTGAGGACCTGGGGTCCGGAGCAGCGGGCCGCCAGCTCATCGGCCCAGAACATGGGCGGTCAGCCGGCTTAGCCGACGGAGACGACGGTGTAGGTGACCGGGCCGGCCGGTGCCTGGACGGTGACCTTGTCGCCCTTCTTGTGGCCCATGAGGGCCTGCCCGACCGGCGACTCGTTGCTGATGCGGCCCTCGCGGGGCGCCGCCTCGGCGGAGCCGACGATGGTGAACGTCTCTTCCCCGTCGGATCCCTTGATGACCACCTTGGAGCCGATGCCGACCTTGTCGCCGTTGCCCTTCTCGATGACCTCGGCGTGCTTGAGCTGCGCCTCGAGGGTGGCGATACGGCCCTCCAGGAACGACTGCTCCTGCTTGGCGTCCTCGTACTCGGCGTTCTCGGTGATGTCGCCGTCCAGCTTCGCGTCGTGGATCCGCTGCGCGACGCGCGGCCGCTCCACGGTGATCAGCGAGTTCAGCTCGGCCTTGAGCTTCTCGAGACCCTGGGCTGTCAGGTAGACGGGCTTGTTGTTCATCGGTCCCACCCCCTCCTTACTCGTTCGGCGCGACGCCGTTGGCGACGTCGCGAGGTCGTCTCGCGGGGTGACGAGTACGGCCCTCGGCCGACCTCACTAACAAAAAACGCTCCAGTCGTCGCCGGCTGCGTGGCCGTGCGTTCCTGAAGCTGGCCGATGTCTTCCTCGATCGGCCGGCCGGCTCCCCGGGGGACCCGACGCCGCGGCATTGTAGGCTCGCCCCTCCGGGGTGTCAAAGCCGTGCAGGCGCTTAGCGACCGGCCACGACCAGGGCCACGACCAGCGCGGCGAGGGCAATGCGGTAGACGCTGAAGATCGTCACCGAACGGCTGCGCAGCCAGGCCAGCAGGAAGCCGATCGCCGCCAGCCCGGCCACCGTGGCCGCCAGCAGGCCAGCGCCCAGTGCCAGCCATTCGGTGCCCGTGTGCGCCTCGTCCAGCAGGTGGCGCGAGCCGTACAGGCCGGCGCCCAGGGTGATGGGCGTGGCCAGCAGGAAGCTGAAGCGCGCGGCGGATTCCCGGGTGAGGCCCAGCGCCAGGCCGGCTGTGATCGTCGCGCCCGAGCGGCTGATGCCGGGCAGCATGGCCAGCGCCTGGCTGAAGCCGATGGTCAGCGCGCTCGGCACCGTCAGCTCGTCCAGCTGGCGTCGCCTCGAGCCGAGCCGGTCGGCGAGCCAGAGGCCAACGGCGCCGACGACCAGGAAGCCGGCAATCGCCAGGCGCACTGCATCCGTCCCGCCGTGCAGCACCTCGTCGACGAAGCTCTCACCCACGAAGCCGATGAGCGCCGCCGGGATCGTGGCCAGGATGAGAAGCCAGCCGAGCCGCCGCTCCGGATCCGATCCGACCCTTCGCTCACCGATGCTCCGGACCACCGCCCCAAGGAGCCGCCCCCAGTCGCGCCAGAAGTACGCGAGCAGGGCCACCAGGGTCCCCAGGTGCAGGAAGACGTCGAAGGCCAGGCTGCTCAGCAGCCCGTTCGAGTCCCAGCCGAACACCCAGGGCGCCAGCTCGAGGTGCGCGCTGGAGCTGACCGGGATGAATTCGGTCAGGCCCTGGATGAGCCCGATCAGGATCGCCTGGAAGACGAGGTCCATCAGGCCGCAGTACGACTGTGCACGGGAGGCACCTGGGGGCTAGCGGATGAAGAGCGGCGCCAGCACCAGGGTGATGGTGGCAAGCAGCTTCACCAGCACGTGCAGCGACGGTCCAGCCGTGTCCTTGAACGGATCGCCCACCGTGTCGCCCACGACCGCTGCCGCGTGCGCCGGCGTGCCCTTGCCAATGACCTCGCCATTCTCGTCCTTCAGGTGCCCGGACTCGATGTACTTCTTGGCGTTATCCCAGGCACCGCCACCGTTGTTCAAAACGGTGGCCAGCATCACACCGGCGATGGTGCCCACCATGAGCAGGCCCGCCACCGCCTGGTAGCCCAGGATCAGCCCCACCGCGATGGGCGTGGCCACCGCCACCAGACCGGGCGCGATCATCTGCCGCAGCGCAGCACGGGTGGTGATGTCCACGACACGGGCATAATCCGGGCGCTGGGTGTAGTCCATGATGCCCGGCATCTCGCGGAACTGGCGTCGCACCTCCACGATGATCGCCTGCGCCGTGGTGCCCACTGCGCGGATGGCCAGCGAGCTGAAGAAGTAGACCAGCATGGCGCCGACCAGCGCGGCCACGAAGACCCCGACGTCCGCCAGGTTGACCGAGGTCAGCAGTTCGCCGCCGCGGTTGGTCTGGATCAGGTTCACCTTGTTGATGTAAGCGCTGAACAGCAGGAAGGCGGCGAGGCTGGCGCTGGCGATCGCGTAGCCCTTGGTGAGCGCCTTCGTGGTGTTGCCGACCGCGTCCAGGCGGTCGGTGATCTCGCGGGCGCCGGCCTCGGCGCGACTGAACTCGGCCACGCCACCGGCGTTGTCAGTGATCGGGCCGAAGGTGTCCATGGCCAGGATGTAGGCCGTGGTCATCAGCATGCCCATGGTGGCCACCGCGGTCCCGAAGATCCCGCCGACGTCGTGGCCGGCGGCGTCCTTGAGCCCGGCCTGCTGGCCAAGCCAGTGCGACGCGATCAGCGCCACGCCGATGGTGATGGCAGTCACGAATGTCGTCTCGAAGCCGACCGCGGTGCCCGAGATGATGTTCGTGGCCGGACCCGTCTTCGACGCCTCGGCGATCTCCCGCACCGGGCGGAACGTGCCGGCCGTGTAGTACTGGGTGATGTACACGAACGCGACGCTGGTCGCGAGGCCGACGACGCCGGCCCCGAAGAACCAGATCCACGCCGGGATGCCGTTGGCACCGACCGCGGAGCCCGTGTTCATCATGATGTTGGTGGTGACGAGCAGGCCGACCACGGACAGGATCGTGGTGACCCAGTAGCCCCGGTTCAGCATGTTCATCGGGTTCTCGGTCTCGGTGCCGCGGACGAAGAAGATCGAGACGATCGTCGCCAGCAGGCCGAAGCCGCGGACGACCAGCGGGAAGAAGATCCAGGCCTGGGGATTCGGCCAGTGCGCGGCGGTCGCGATCGCGAACGCGCCGACGCCGAGGATCATCGCGCCGATGTTCTCGGCGGCGGTCGACTCGAAGAGGTCCGCGCCGCGGCCGGCGCAGTCGCCGACGTTGTCGCCGACGAGGTCCGCGATGACGCCCGCGTTGCGCGGGTCGTCCTCGGGGATGCCCGCCTCGACCTTGCCGACGAGGTCGGAGCCGACGTCGGCGGCCTTGGTGTAGATGCCGCCACCCAGCTGGGCGAACAGGGCGACGAAGCTGGCCCCGAACCCGAACCCGACGATGATGAACGGCGCGTCGTTGACGGCGACCTGGTCGCCGAGGATCAGCTGGTAGAGGGTGAAGATGCCCCACACGCCGAGCAGCGACAGGGCGACGACGAGGAACCCGGACACCGCGCCACCGCGCATCGCCACCTGGACGGCCTCGACGAGGCTGCGCCGTGCGGCCGATGCCGTGCGGACGTTGGAGCGCACGCTGATCGTCATGCCGATGATGCCCGAGGCCATCGAGCAGGCCGCGCCGACGAGGAAGGC
>DASSEC010000302.1:0-10111 GCA_035696685.1 Candidatus Limnocylindria bacterium
AGCTGATTCCCGTCCGGCGAGAACGCGCCAGGCCCTATCGACAGCTCGGGAACGCACGGGTAATCGCAGAGGTACGGGTTCGAGAGCTGCTGGGTGTTTCCCGCCAGGTCGACCAGCCGGAGGCCGCTCTCCCTGGGCCCCACCTTGGTGGGCGTGCCAAAGCCGTCGACGAGGAGCTTCTGACCGTTGGGCGTCCAGGCGAGCGCACGGTGATCCGCGTTGTCGCGGGGGAAGAGCTCGCGAGGCTCCGAACCATCTTCGTTGGCGACCCAGACGCGGGTCTGATGGCACCCGATCGGCGCCGCTCGTTCGCAGCTTCCCTGGCCGGCCTCGAGGGTGGTCTGCACGGTGAAGGCCACCAGCCCACCCCTGCTTGGCAAGGACGGACCGGCCGTCGGATCTGGGCCGGGTGGCTGAGATTCGATGGCGACGATCGACGGCACGGGGAACGGCTTGATGATGCCGCCGGCCACCAGTCCTCCCAGCAGGAGCGTCGTCAGTACAGCCACTGCCACGAGCAGCGCGGCGAAGCGCAACATCGCCGCACCCCGGTCATCTGCGAACGTGCCACCGGTCGCCGTCACGAGCCAGCCGGGGCGCTGAGGAGCCGCATGGGCTCGGCGCACGGCGTCATCGGCCGCGCCAGGGGCTGCGTGCCGCGGGCCTTCGTTCAGCCAGGCGGCGAGCTGTTCGTCGTCGAAGTGGGTCATCGGGTCGACTCCGTGGTGGCGGGTCGCACGCTGGGTGAGGGCGCCAGGGCTTCCCGCATGGCCTGGGCGGCGTAGTGGATGCGCGAATAGACGGTGCCGATGGGCACGCCCAGGATGGCGGCCACTTCAGTCGCCGAATAGCCGACGTAATGAACCAGCACCAGCGCAATCCGGTGGTCGGCAGTCAGGGTCAGGAATGCCCGTTCCAGGGCGTCGTGCTCGGCAAGGCCGGCAAAGACGTCGGTAGGCGCGGCAACCTCGTGGGTCTCGTCGGAAACGATCTGCGGTCGCCGACGGGCGCGGCGAGATTGGTCGCGGCAGGCGTTGACCAGGAGCCGGTACAGCCAGGCCTCGAAGCGGTCCGGCTGGCGCAGGCCGCGCAGGTTCCGCCAGCAGCGCACCACGGCGTCCTGCACCGCGTCCTCGGCCGCTTCGCGCTCTCGCACGATGCGGTACGCGGCTGCGAACAGGCGGTCGTAGGCGGCCCGGATGAGGGCGTCGAACGCGTCAGCGTCGCCTCCCTGAGCGCGCTGGACCAGCTCTGCCGTCATCGATTGCCTTTCGACCGATGCGCGGCCACCTGCCGCGCTGCTGAGTATGGCGTCGGCCGAAGCCGAATCCTTCACTCGCGCTTACCATGCCGGCGTGCGCGGCACCCAGGCGATCGTCCGGCGAGCGAGCGTGGCCGGCTGGGTCGTGGGCGTGTCAGGCGTCCTGGCGCTGGGCGCGCTTGCGCTGTTCTTCTGGGTCGGCCAGCCGTGGGGCACGATCAACGACCTGCTCCTGATCATCACCATCGGCGCCATGCCATTCCTGATGCTCGCCTTCTGGGAGCTCGGCGGGCTGACGCCGACGCCGCTGGCACTGACCGCGCAGGTGCTCGGGTGGCTGGCGGCGGCCACGTGGTGCGTCACGCACCTGCTATTCGTGCTCGGGGTGGTCGATATCGACTACCAGGCCGCGGCGGCCACCGGTGCCTACGCGGTCGAGTCGGTGGCACTGGTCTACATCGGCCTTTGGATCGCAGGCGCTGGGCTGCTGGCGGGGCCGTGGCTGACGGCCATCCGCTGGCTGGGGGTGATCGTCGGCGTGGGGATCGCGCTCTATGGTCTCGGCACCATCGTCAGCGGGACCAGAGGCGTGCTGACCTATGCGGGCGCTGTTGCCTACCTGCTGCTGTTCCCCGCATGGGGATTGGTGATGGGCACGTTCCTGGGCCGGCGGGGAGGAGTTGAGGCCGCCTAGCTCCGGTCCCAGAACGGCGCGCGCCACTCGGGCGGCTCGAACTCCGGCGCGAAGAACAGGCGAGCCTTCGCGATCCGCCCGTCGACGATCTCGTAGATGGTGATCACCCACCAGTAGGTCCCGTCCGGGTACCGGGTCCGGAAGATGCCCGTCCCGCGATCGCCGCTGCCTTCGACGGCGACGACCGTGTACATCGGGGTCAGGGCAAAGGTGCTGCCGCCGATGACATCCGACATCTCCGCTTCGAGCCCAGCCTCGCCTGGGTAGTTCTCGAACTGCCCGCGAAGGTTCGCGACACCGCGGAATCGCTCCCCGGACTGCGGGTATTCGGTCGTGACGTCGGGCGTGTAGACCTGGTCGAGGAGGTCCCAACGCTGCTGCGTCAGGGCCTCGCTGAGCTTTGCCATGAGCTCGCGGTGCTGGTCGTTGTTCAAGAGATCACCCGCCGGAGATCGTCGGCATGCTGCCCTGCCTCCGCCGAGCTCTCGCGGACGAGGTGGGCCTCTGAGCTGCTGAAAGCGCGCCGTGCCAGCGTGTCCAGGGCGACGTCGTGCAGGCGCACGATCTCGTTCAATGCCCCGCGGCGCACGGGCTTCGGGAGCGCGTCTGTCTCTGAAAGCTGCATGTACCCGGCGTGGGCCATGTAGGCCGCCACCACGGCCTTCAGCTCGGCCGCCGACAGCAGGGTGGCGAGCTCGGGAAGCAGCCGCTCGAACGACGAGCGGTTGAGCGGCGTGAACGAGCCCAGGTCCCGGGCCACTGCCAGCGCCGTCCGGTTGACGTCGAGCTCGAAGTACACCGCCTTGGCGGCCATGCGCGCCTGCCGCATGAACTGGCGGCGCTGGATGTAGATGCCCACCAGCAGCCAGCCCATGACGCCGACGAATGAGCCGATGATGCCCGGCAGGAGGTCCTTGAGCTCCATTACCGCGAGTATCGGGTCATCGGCGGCGCGGCGACAAGCGTTACGAGGTGCGGTCGGCACGCGACGGGATCAGCACGCCGACGTACACGCCGCCAAGGATCACCGCGCCGCCCACCAGCATGGTGGGCGTAATGAGCTCATGCGTGAGCAGTGCCGAGAACGGGATCGTGGCCAGCGGGATGAGCAGGAATTCGAAGGACACGACCGACGCATCCCATCGGCGCAGCACGAACAGGAAGAGCCAGAAGACCGCGAGCGATCCCGCAACCACCAGGTAGGCGAGCGCCAGCCGGGTGTCATCCTGCCCCGGCAACGTCCAGCGTTCGCCGAGGAGCAGTGACAGGGGAAGGAGCATCGCGGCGCCGGTCAGCATCCCGACCGCGTTCGTGGCGATCGGGTCGGCACGAGGCGTCATCTTGGCCACGATGCCCGACTCGGCGAGCATGATCGCAGCCAGCACTGCCAGCCCGAGGCCCAGCGGCGGCACGTCCAGCGTGATCCGGTCGACGGCAAGAACCGCAACACCGGCGAGGGCGACCAACGATCCGAGCAGGGCACGCAGCTTTACCGGTTCCAGGCCGTGGAGTGGCGCGAGGATCAGCGTCAGCAGCGGGATCAGCCCGAACAGCAGCTGGCCCGTCCCTGCCCCGATCATGGGAATCGCGGTGAATCCCAGGCCGAAAGCCGCGCCGAAGGCGAAGGTTCCATACAGCATCGCCCCGCCCAGGGCGGCTCCGCGCGGCATCGGCACGCGCAACGCCGTACCGATGAGCGCGAATACCAGCCCGGAAGCCGCGAACCGGATCCCAGCGCCCCAGAGCGGCTCGAGCTCCTGGGCGGCGATCTTGATCCCGACCGCGTTGCCGCCGGCAAGCACCACCATCAGCAGGAACGCCCCGAGCGTGACGCGATCGGGCCGTTGGGCACTGCGTGCCGTGGGTTCCTCAGCGGCTACCGGCCGCCTCCTGCCACGCGGCAGCGAAGCGAGGGATGCCATCCTCGACCATCTGCTCGTTCGCGGTGAGGCTGATGCGGAACCATCCCGGCACCTCCACCACCGTGCCGGGCAGCACCAGCACCCGGTGGCGGGCCAGGACGTCCGCGAACGCCACGTCGTCAGGGACCGGAGACCGGGCCATGCAGTAGAAGGTGCCCTCCGGCATGGTGCATTCGTAGCCGATGTCCCGCAGCGCCGGCACCAGGCGATCACGCCGTCGCTGCATGGCGTCCACATCGATCGAGAGCTTCTCGAGGTCGGCCAGTGCGTGCTGCAGCAGCGCATTTGGGAAGAGGTACCCGCCGGCGAACTGCTGGATGAAGATCTCGTCGCGCACCTCGGCCCGCTCGGGCAAGGTGGGCGGCACGGTCAGGAAGCCGATGCGCTGCCCCGGCGCCAGCAGGGTCTTCCCGTACGAGTAGGTGATGATGGTGTGGGCATATAACTGCGACGGGCTGGTGTACTCCCGACCGTCGAACACGATGCGGTTGTAGGGCTCGTCGCTGATGATCCAGACCGGATGGCCGATGCGGTCCGAGGCTGCCGACAGGGCATCGGCCAGCCGGCGGAGGTCATCGGCGCCGTAGATGCGCCCACTGGGGTTGTGCGGCGAGTTGACGATCACGGCTCGTGTCCGCGGCCCGATGGCCGCGAGGATGCCGTCCACCGCCAGGTCGAAGGCCGGCGGCTCGAGCGTGACACGGACCGGCTCACCGCCGGCCGCCAGGATCAGCTGCTCGTAGAAGAACCATGGCGGGGACAGGAAGATCACCTCGTCACCCGGATCGACCAGCGTCCGCATGGCGGTGGCCAGCGCAGCAAAGCCGCCGTTGGTCATCGCCACGTCGGCCGGGTCCCAGTCCATGCCGGTCCGGCGGGTCAGCGTCTCGGCCACGGTGCGCTGCGACGCGGGCTCGGACAGCTTGTAGGCGAACCAGTCCTTGTCGCGTGGCTCGACGTGGCTGCGGAGTGACGCGACGTAGTCGGCCAGCGGCATCTCCTGTGGATTGCCGACCGCAAAGTTCGCGACGTCCGGCTCCAGGTTCAGCTGCGAGAACGGCCCGTTGAAGAAGGCCAGGAACGGCGCCACGCTCTGGCGCAGCCGATCACGGTGGCGGGTGGCGGGCTCGGCGGCGGTCATGGCGCCGCCGATTGTGCCACGGCTGGCGGTCAGCCAGCCGTCAGCGCTGGGCCAACCAGCTCCGGACCGTCGGCCAGCTCCAGAACGCCGATGCCACCGCGATCGCAAGGCCGGTGCCGAACATGACCGGATGCAGGAAGCTGAACTCTCGGATGATCAGCAGCTCCACCACGATCCAGATCATCTGCGCCATGCCGATGACAAAGCCCAGCATCGGCGCCCACACGGCGTGGCGCAGTCCGGCGAACGCCGCGGCCAGCGAGCCGATCCCGAACAGGCCGCCCAGGATGATCCCCGGCAGCAGGTAGTCGGTGAACGGGCTGCCGGCCAGCAGGCTGGTCGAGAAGCCCATCACGCTGCCATCCGGTCTCGCCACCAGCGCGCCGCCGCCGGCCAACGCACCAAGCCCCAAGAAGACCAGGAAGCCAATTGCCACCTTGCCGGCTGGGCCCAGCCGCGGCGCGGCGATGCCATGCGCGTGTCGCTGCCGGACCGCCTCGATGCCCATCATCGTCGTTGCTCCACGTAGGTTCGGCCCGAGCGTCGCGTCCGGGCGACAACGCCGGTAGAGCCGTTCGACCCGATCCGAGGGAGCCGGCTCACCTTTACAACCCCGCAGGCTGCGCGTGAGATCGTGCCCAGCCATGCCGGAAGCTGGTCGATTGCGGAACTCATCGGTGGTGAGGGGCGTCACACCGTCCAACGCAACAGCGCCGCATTTCAGCCGGAGGAACTGGTGGCCCGAGCATTGCCTGCGATCCTGGTGCTGGTCCTGTCCGCGTGCAGGGCAGTTGGTGGTGGCCCGACGCCCACGGCCACTCCGACGGCCAGCCCAACACCCGCGCCGGCAGTCGTCGAGCTGCGTACCGTCCAGGACGGCTGTTGCTTCACCGAAGGCGCGATGTCCTACGCGACGCTGGAAGGGCCATCGCCGCAGAGGGAGATGGCCCTGGAGGACGGCGTCGATCGGGACTTCGACATCAACGCGCCGTTCGTGATCGGCGTTCGTCAGGTGACGGTCGCGCCAGGCCATTACGAGCTGAAGGTCTGGCAGCGGCCCTGCGACGGGAACTGCGGCTACCTGGATCCGCCGGTCGGAACGGCGAGCGAGGAATTCGACGTAACCGGCGGTGAGCACCTGCCGATCCTGATCACGTTCAGGCTGATGGATCGCGCGACGATTCAGGTGGGACACCGCTCGTGAACAGGCGTTAGAACGTCGTCTCCTTGACGATAGTGCCGGCGCGGTTGTACGTGTGCCACACGCCGACCTGCCGGCCCCGATCGAACTGGCCCGAGCGCATCAAGGATCCGTCCAGTCGGTACCAGCGCCACGCCCCGTGCATCTCGCCGTGCAGCAGGAAGCCCGTGTACTTGATGCCGCCATTGGGGTAGCGCACGGTTTCGACCATCGGCGCATCACGCACGGCGCGAGTATGGCTTTCGCGCGCGGTTGCCGGAGCCATGACCCCGGGGTATGTCGCTGGCCAACAGGTTGCAGCCACGACATCGGTCAGGCACCGTGGAATGACACCGAGGAGGACCGAATGCAGAAGATCCATCCCATGCTCTGGTTCAACGACCAGGCCCAGGAAGCGGCCGAGCTCTACACGTCCATCTTCCCGAACTCGAAGATTCGGGGAATCACCAAGTACGGACCGCCAGGGCCGCTGCCTGAAGGGACCGTGATGACAGTCGAGTTCGAGCTGGACGGCTCCCGCTTCGTCGCACTCAACGGTGGACCTGAGTTCACCTTCAACGAATCGATCTCGTTCGTGGTCCCGTGCGAGTCGCAGGAAGAGGTCGACGGCTACTGGGATCGATTGGTCGATGGTGGGCAACCGGCGCCCTGCGGCTGGCTGAAGGATCGTTTCGGCGTCTCGTGGCAGATCGTGCCGGTCGCGCTGGAGGAGATGCTGAGCGACCCCGATCCGGCGAAGGCGCAGCGTGTCAACGAGGCGATGCTGAACGTCTTCGGCAAGTTCGACATCGAGCAGCTGCGGGCTGCCTACGACGGGGAGACGGTCAGCGCGGGACGCTAGCGGCGCGAGGCCTCACGCGGTCAGCGCCGGCACCAGCTCGTCGATCCGGGCCACGCACACGGTCGCGCCCGCCGCGCGCAGCTCCTGGGGGGTGGCGGCTGAGCCGGCCAGCACCGCCACCGGCGTCATGCCGGCCGCAACGGCCGCGCGCATATCCCACGTGCTGTCCCCCACGCACCAGCATGCGGTGGCTGGCACCGCCAGCTCGCGGGCCGCGGCGAGCAGCAGGTCGGGCTCTGGCTTGGCGCGCTCCACCGAGCTGCCGTCCACCATGCGCGGCTCGTTTGCACGGGCCAATGCCGAGATGGACGGCCCCGTCTGCTCGCGTCGGCTGGATGTGGCGATGGCCCATGGGATGCCGCGCGCCTCGACCGCATCGAGGAACTCGGCCACTCCCGGCAGCATCCGCGGGTCCGTGTTGAGCTGCGAATAGATCTCGCCCGATCGCTTGTCGATCCGCTCGGCCAGGTCGTCGTCGATCTGCCGCTCAGCCAGATGGGACACCTCACGCGCCAGGTGCTTGCCGTCGGAGCCGATGAGCCCGGTCACGGCCTCGCGCTGCGCGGGGATGCCGAACTCGGCGAACACGCGCAGCCATGCCTCGATGCGAGTGGCCACGGTGTCGACCAGCGTGCCGTCCAGGTCAAGGAGCACAGCAGCTGGCTCCGGCAGGTTCATGGGATGGATTATTGCCGGAGGCCTCGCATAAGCGCCGGAGCGCCACGGCTCAGCGGACGCGTTCCAGCGTGATCATCGGGATGACGCGGGTGGTCTTGGCGGGGTACTCCCGGAACTCGGGCCGCTCCTCGGCGTGATGGTCCCACAGCCGATCGCGCTCGTCACCGCTGGTGACGCCGGCGCGCACGGTGAAGGTTTCGCCGCCGGTTTCGACCTTGGCCTCGGGATTGGCGAGGAGGTTGAAGTACCACTGGGGATGCTCCGGGGCGCCGCCCTTGCTGGCGGCGATCACGTACCGATCGCCGTCGCGGGTGTAGGTCACCACCGCTTCCCGCGCCTCACCGGATTTCGCGCCGGTGGTCGTCAGGATCATGAGCGGGCGCCCGGCCATGGGTCCGCTCTGCGGTCCGCCGTGATCGCGAATCTCCGCCTTCAGATTTCGGGTATACGCTTCGTAATCCATAGTGCCGATTGTTGCACAGGCAACCAGGCCATGTGCTGGCAGGCCCAACGGTGTGCCCACCGGGAGGTGGCCGCGCCACCAATCGGTGACGGCGCGGGTAGACTGCCGGCATGGCGACCTCGATCCGTCGTGACCTGCCCCGCGAGGCCGAGCTCTGGGGCCGGCTGCACGGCGTGGTGGCGCGCATCACGCCGGAGATGGCCGAGCGCCCCGGGTACTTCCGGGAAGGGTGGACGGCCAAGGACGCGGTGGCGCACATCGGCACCTGGATGGCGGAAGGCGCGCAGGTGCTGCGCCAGATCGCTGCCGGCACGTACCGCGAAGGCGAGCTGGACGTGGACGCCGCGAACGAGCGCTATTTGAAGGCGATGCACGACGTGCCATGGGACACCGTGCACCTGCAGCTCTCCTCCGCCAGAAGCCAGCTGCTGCGTGCCTGGCACGAGTTGCCGGCGCTCACCCCCGCGGCCGAGTTCTGGGTGCACAAGGCCGGGCCCGATCACGTGCTCGAGCACCTGCCGCGCCTGGAGGAGTGGGTGGACGAGATGGCGGCGCAACCCGCCAAGCGAGCACGCTAGGGCTCGTCGGCTGGCAACTGGCACGCCACCTGCCGTACGATTAGGGCGTCAGACAATCTGGTGGCTGCGAAAGCCGACTCCTCGAGGCGCGAGCCTCGACCACGCGCGGCCGGTCCACCTCCATCCGCATCGCGCGCCCGAGCGCGCGTCGCACAGGAGACGCAGTACCCGATGACGACCACCACAGCCGCACCGCGAGCCCTGGGCCGCTCGGTGCGCGCCAACCTTCCGGTCGCCGAGCTCTACGAGCGCGCCCTGCACGACGACGAGGGTCTCATTGCCGCCGACGGCGCGCTGGTGGTTCGCACCGGCACCCACACCGGACGCTCCCCGAAGGACAAGTTCGTGGTTTTCGAGCCCGCCACCGAGAAGACGGTGTGGTGGGGCGACGTCAACCATCCGATCTCCGAGGAGCATTACGACCGGCTCCGGAATCGGCTGGTCGACTACCTGACCGAGCGCGATGTCTACGCGCAGGACCTGTTCATCGGCGCCGATCCAGCGCATCGGCGTTCGCTGCGGGTCTATACCGAAACGGCGTGGGCCAGCATCTTCGCCCGCAACCTGTTCCGTCGGCCCAGCGCCCAGGACCTGGCCGCTTTCAAGCCCAACTTCACGATCATCAACGTGCCCAGCTTCTCGGCCGACCCTGAGTCCGAGGGTGTCCGCAGCGAGACCGCGATCCTGCTTCACCTCAAGCGGATGGAGATCATCATCGTCGGCACCAGGTACGCCGGCGAGATCAAGAAGTCTGCGTTCACCGTTATGAACTACCTGATGCCCGAGGAGGGCGTCCTGCCGATGCATTCGGCTGCCAACGTCGGCGAGGACGGCGACGCGGCCATCTTCTTCGGCCTCTCCGGCACCGGCAAGACCACCCTGTCCGCCGACCCGCTGCGGACCCTGGTGGGCGATGATGAGCATGGCTGGGGCCCGGATGGTGTCTTCAACTTCGAGGGCGGCTGCTACGCGAAGACCATCAAGCTCAGCCCGATGTACGAGCCGGACATCTTTGCCACCACCCGGCGCTTCGGCACGATCCTGGAGAACGTCGACCTCGATCCCAAGACCCGCGAGCTCGACCTGGACAGCGACCGGATCACGGAGAACACCCGCGCGGCGTATCCGCTCCACTTCATCGGCAATGCGTCGGAGACCGGGATGGCGCCGCAGCCCAGGAACGTGATCTTCCTGACGGCCGATGCGTTCGGCGTCCTGCCACCAATCTCGCGGCTGAGCCGGGAGCAGGCGGAGTACCACTTCATCAGCGGCTACACCGCCAAGCTGGCTGGCACCGAGGTGGGGATCAAGGAGCCCAGGGCAACGTTCTCG
>DASSEC010000303.1:0-3054 GCA_035696685.1 Candidatus Limnocylindria bacterium
CGAGATCTCGCCGGAGGCGGCGCGGACCACGCACGTCCGGCGGCGGCCCGGCGAGCACGAGTGGGACACCATCGCCGATCGGCGGCCGGGCCTGTACGAGCGACTGCTGCAGCCGGGTGTCGACCGCGAGCGCCCGCCCACGGCAACGCATTACTCGATCGACGCGGAGTAGGCCGGGCCGGTTAGGCCGGGGCCGTTAGTCGGAGGCGGCCCACATGATGACGCCGCAGGTCACCACCCCCGAAATGAGGCCGAAGAACGCCGCCAGGCCGGCGGGACCCTCGCCGCGGACCGTGGGCAGGTAGGTGTTGATCAGCCACAGCCCGACGACCATGTAGCCCAGCCACAGGACCGTGGCAATCGTGGCGAGCATGACGCGGGTGCGGCGCGGCGTTCCCATCTGGGCCGATCCTAGCAAATCAGCCCGACACGCTCGCCAGCCGAGCGCGCTCCGGTACCCGGTGAAAGAGCCCCGCATCCGCGCGCCCGGGCAGAGCACGCAGCTTGGCCGCGGCCGTCAGGCCCAGGGTCACCTCCCCGCGAGGCCCGACCATGGTCATGGTGCCGATGTGCTCCGCCACCTCGCGCACGGCGAACACGCTGCCGGGTCGTACGTCGTGCTCCTGCAGGAAGGTGAGCAGGCGGGCATCCTCCTCCGCCTCCTCGGTGACGCGCAGGATGGTGACCTCGTCCCCGCCACGGGCATCGGACAGCGGAAGCCCAGCGGGCCGCTCCGGCGTACGGCCATCACGCGGGATGGGGTTGCCGTGCGGGCAGGTCGGTGGGTGGCCCAGCAGGTCGTCGATGCGGTCCGTGACTCGCTCGCTGAGGGCGTGCTGCAGGTGGTGCGCCTCCTCATCGGCCTCGGCCCAGCCCAGGCCCACCACCTCGGTCAGCAGCCATTCGGCCAGGGCGTGACGGCGGAACGTCCGCTCGGCGGTGACGCGGCCGGCGTCCGTCAGCTCCAGCTGGCGCGTGGCGTCGTCCACGGTGAGCAGCCCCTCCCTGGTGAGACGGGTGACCATCTCGGACACGGTCGCGGCGCTGACGCCGAGCCGCTCGGCCAGGCGCGCGGCGATGACCGGCTGCCCCTCGCCGCGCATGTAGCGGATGGTCATCAGGTACTCCGCCACGGCGTCGGTCGGCTGCGGGGCGCCGCTGCCGGAAGTGGCTCCTGCCATGGCGCGATGATAGGCGCGTGCAGCGACCGGTCACGTCCTACGCCTGGAACGACGGCGTCGCGATCGCCTATCAGGTGGTGGGCGCTGCGGAGCGGCCGGACCTGCTGTTCATCCCCGGCGCGATCACCCACCTCGACGTCCAATGGGAGCAGCCCCGCGTCCATCGCTTCCTGACACGGCTGGGCGCGTTCTCGCGGCTCATCCTGATGGACCCCCGCGGCCTGGGACTGTCCGACCGGGTCGAGTCCCCACCAACGCTCGAGCAGCGCGTCGGCGACATCCTGGCCGTGCTCGACGCGGCGGGCTCGACGCGCGCCACGCTGTTCGGCAACGCTGACAGCGGACCGCCATGCGTCGCCACCGCGGCGCTGCATCCCGATCGGGTCGAGCGGCTTGTGCTGCTTGGTACCTATGCCAAGGCCAGCTGGAGCGAGGACTACCCCATCGGCTGGGACGATGCCGCGTCCAAAGACTTCCAGCAGTTCGTCCGCCTCGACTGGGGATCGTCCGCCAGGGTCGACCTGGTCGCTCCGTCCGCGGCTGGCGATGAGGCGTTCCGTGACTGGCTGGTGACGCTCCTGCGGCTGGGCGCAAGTCCTCGGGCCGCCATGGTCCTGGAGGACATGTCCCGTCTGGTGGACGTGCGCGAGTTCCTGCCGCGGATCCAGGCCCCGACCTTGGTGATGCATCGGATGGGCGACCGGTTGAATTCCCCGGAGCACGGCAGGTTCCTGGCAGACCACATCACCGGGGCCGTCTACCGGGAGCTGCCGGGCGAGGACTTCGTGATCTGGGCGGGCGACACCGATGCGATCGCGGACGAGATCGAGGAGTTCATGACCGGGCAGCGGGGCGGCGCGGAGCCGACGCGCATGCTGGCCACGGTCGCCTTCACCGACGTGGTCGGCTCCACGAAGCGCGCCGCCGAGCTCGGGGATCGGGCGTGGTCAGACCTGCTGGAGGCGCACCACGCGAAGGTCCGCGAGGAGCTGCGGCGCTTTGGCGGACGCGAGGTCGACACTGCCGGCGACGGGTTCTTCGTGACGTTCGACTCGCCGGCCGTTGCCATCCGCTGGGCCGCGGCGGTCATGGCGGCCGTGCGATCCATCGGCGTGGAGGTCCGCATCGGCATCCACACCGGGGAGTGCGAGGTCGTCGGCGGGCGCCTGCGCGGCATGGCAGTGCACATCGGCGCGCGGGTGGGTGCCGCCGCGGGAGCCGGGGAGATCCTGGTGTCCGAAACCGTCAGGCAGCTGGTGGTCGGCTCAGGGATCGAGTTCGAGGATCGGGGCGAGCACGAACTGAAGGGCGTGGACGGACGCTGGCGGCTGTTCGCCGTCCGCCCTGGCTGATCCATCCCCACTGGGCCGATGCCTCTTGACGCGATCGCCGTGCGTCCGTAGGGTCCGCGCAGTGCCTGACCGGGGCCGGCCGTGCACCGATCCCCCGACGCCCACGGCACACGGAGGCAAGTGGACCATGCGATCCGTGCGATCCCTGTTCGTCGGCGCGCTTCTCGTCTCGCTGACCACGCTGGCGGCATGTGGGGGAAACCAGGCATCCAGTGCCGCGGCGACGGCCACCCAGGGGACGGGTGGCGGCGAGTCGACCGGCGGCGAGCCCACCGACCAGGCCCAGGCGACGCCAACCCAGAACCCGGGTGGCGCCGGTGACCTCAATGCCCTCATCACCGCATTGACCCCGCCGAACTCCACGCAGGTCTCGAAGACCGAGGCGACGGGCGGCGTGCTCATCTCCTGGACGTCGACCGACTCGATCGACTCGCTGAAGAGCTTCTACGAGAGCGCCATCCCGGGCACCGGCATGAAGATCTTCAGCACCACCAACGCTGGTGGCGGCTACACCTGGATCT
>DASSEC010000304.1:0-5307 GCA_035696685.1 Candidatus Limnocylindria bacterium
TGCTGACCGATCCGGAGGAGCTCACCGTCATCGCCGCCGAGCTGGACGGGCAGGCCAGCGAACGGCGCGCCGGGCTGGTGAGCAGCGGCGAGCTGCCGCGCGACTGGCCGCTGCCATTCGACGCGGCCGCCGCGCTCGAGGCGCTGCGGGGCCAGGCGGCCGAATCATTGGACGAGCAGCTTGGCGCGGATGGGGGCTTTACCGCCGCGCCCATGCTGCCTGGCCGCGTCGAGCGCCTGGGCGACTGGGTCGGCGACCTCTCTGCCGACGGTCGCGTGGTGCTGTCCACCGACCAGGCCAGCCGCGTGGGCGAGCTGCTGGAGGAGGCGCGCATTCCCGCCGCGGCTGTCGCGGAGCTGAGCGAGGCGCCGCCGAAGGGTGCAGTGGGCCTGGTGCACGGATCGCTGAGCATTGGGCTGGCGCATCGGCCCAGTGGCCTGTTGGTCCTGACCGATCGCGAGCTGTTCGGGGCGACTCGCGTCCGCCGGCTGACGCCGAGCAAGCGCGTCGTGACGCGCGACCTGATCGGCAAGCTCGAGCCAGCCGACCTGGTGGTGCATGTCGACCACGGGATCGCCCGCTATGCCGGGATGACCCAGCGCGAGTACGGCGGGGACGTCAAGGAGTACCTGCAGCTCGACTTCGCCGGCGACGACAAGATCTTCCTGCCGGCCGACCAGATCGGTCGGATCACCCGTTACTCCGGAGGGGCTGGTCCCGCGCTGAGCAAGCTCGGCGGCACCGACTGGGAGCGCACGAAGGGCCGCGTGCGGAGGGCGGTTGCCGAGCTCGCGGAGGACCTGCTGGAGATCTACGCCGCGCGCGAGGCGGCGCCGGGGTTCAGCTTCTCGCCGGACTCCGTCTGGCAGCGGGAGCTGGAGGAGGCATTCCCGTACACCGAGACGCCGGACCAGCTGCGCACCATCGACGAAGTGAAGGGGGACATGCTGCGCCGCCGGC
Organism: Candidatus Limnocylindria bacterium; assembly: GCA_035696685.1. GTDB lineage: Bacteria > Chloroflexota > Limnocylindria > QHBO01 > QHBO01 > DASSCW01. The sequence goes on from DASSEC010000304.1 coordinate 961, forward strand.
CGATGGACCGACTGGTGTGTGGCGACGTCGGCTATGGGAAGACCGAGGTCGCGCTGCGTGCCGCGTTCAAGGCGGTCCAGGACGGCAAGCAGGTGGCGGTGCTGGTGCCGACCACGGTGCTGGCGCAGCAGCACCTGGGAACGTTCCAGCGCCGGCTGGCGCCGTTCCCGGTGCGGGTCGCCATGCTGAGCCGCTTCGTGGCGAAGCGGGAGCAGGAGCGGATCGTGGCCGGGGTCACCGACGGCAGCGTGGACGTGCTGATCGGCACCCATCGGATCCTGTCGAAGGACATCGCCTTCGCGGACCTGGGACTGCTGGTGGTCGACGAGGAGCAGCGTTTCGGGGTGAGCCACAAGGAGCGCATCAAGGCCATGCGCCGCGAGGTCGACGTGCTGACGCTGTCCGCCACCCCCATTCCGCGCACGCTGCACCTGTCGCTGGTGGGCATCCGCGACCTGAGTGTGATCGAGACGCCGCCAGAGGCTCGCCTGCCCATCCAGACCCGGATCGCGGAGGATGACGACGGGCTGGTGCGCGACGCCGTCAACCGCGAGCTGGACCGCGGCGGGCAGGTGTTCTTCGTCCACAACCGGGTGGACACCATCGAGACCGCCGCGGAGCGCGTGCGTCGGCTGGTGCCACGCGCGAAGGTGGCCATCGGTCACGGGCAGATGGCGGAAGGCATGCTCGAGCGCGTGATGCTCGATTTCGACGCGGGCAGGTTCGACGTCCTCGTCTGCACCACCATCATCGAGTCCGGCCTGGACATCCCGAACACGAACACGATCATCATCAGCCGGGCCGATACGTTCGGCCTGGCGCAGCTCTACCAGCTGCGCGGGCGGGTGGGCCGATCCGACCGCCGCGCGTACGCATACCTCCTGCATCGGCGCGGGCTGCCGCTGTCGCCGGTGGCGCGCAAGCGGCTGCACGCCATCTTCAGCGCCTCGGACCTCGGCGCCGGCTATCAGATTGCGCTGTCGGACCTGGAGATCCGTGGCGCTGGCAACATCCTTGGCGCCGAGCAGCATGGCTTCATGGCGGCGGTGGGCTTCGAGCTCTACACGCGGATGCTGGCCGAGGCCGTGGACGTGCGTCGGGGCCGCGTGCTCGGGGTCGAGCCCGCTGCCGTTCGACTGGACCTGCCCGGCTCTGCCTATCTGCCCGATGCGTACGTCGGCGATTCCGGGGCCAAGCTCGAGATGTACCGGCGCTTTGCCGGCATCCGGTCCGATGGCGACGCGGAGCAGCTCCGCGGGGAGCTGCGTGACCGCTTCGGCCCCATCCCCGACCCGGTGGAGGGCCTGTTCCGGGCCGTGGCGGTGCGGCTGGCCGCGGAGGCTGCGCACGTGCCCGAGGTGCGCGCGGAGAGCCGGGCTGTGACGCTGAAGTGGCCACGCTACGACCGTCACGCGGTCTCGGTCGCCTTGTCGGTCGCAGGGTTCCATCCCACGCTGGCCTCGAACCAGGTGCGTATCCCGGTGGCCTCCGGTCGCGACCCCGTGGACGTGGCGGTCCGAGCCCTCACCGCGCTGGCGGCACCGCGCTAGCGTACGCACATGACGACCTTCGTCCTGGTCCATGGCAGCTGGCATGGCGCCTGGTGCTGGGACCGACTGATTCCCGAGCTCGAGGCCCGCGGGCAGGCCGCAGTGGCCATGGATCTGCCGGTCGATCAGCCGGGCGCGGGCCTGGCCGAGTACGCGACCGTGGTCGAGGCGGCCATGCCTGCCGGCGACGTGGTGCTGGTCGGCCACTCGCTCGGCGCCGCGGTGATTCCGCTGGTCGCAGCGGCGCGGCCGGTTTCCCAGCTGGTGTTTCTCTGCCCGGTGCTCCGCCGGCCTGGCAAGAGCCTGGCCGAGCAGGCCACGCTGGACGCAGACATCAACTCCTGGGACCTGACAGCCGGGCGGACGTTCTACGACGATGAATCGTCGGCCTGGACCGATCCGCAGGCTGCCATCCGGTCCTTCTTCCCGGACTGCGACCCAGAGACGGCCCGCTGGGCGGCGTCCCGGCTGCGGCGCCAGTACTGGCGTTACTGGGAGGAACCGAACCCACTGACCAGCTGGCCTGACACGGAGATGCGGGCCATCGTCTGCCAGGACGACCGGCTTGTCTCCATCGACTGGGCACGACGCGTGCTGCCGGCCGAGCTGGGCGTGATGCCGGCGGAGCTGCCCGGCGGGCACTCGCCCTTCCTCTCGCGCCCGGCGGCGCTGGCCGACACCCTGCTGGCCGGCCGCTGATGGCGGCGGAGCCGCGCGTGCGGCTGCGCGACGTCACCGTGGCCGACGCGGACCTGCTGGATGCGTGGAACCGGGATGAGCCATCGGAATTCAACGACTTCGGCGAGGAGGCCGCATCGCTGCCACGCGACGTCATCGCCGCCGGGCCGCTGCGGAACGACCGCAATGGGATGCTGGTGATCGAGCGGCTCGACACGCTGGCGGTGATCGGCACCGTCGGATGGCATCGGGTCAACTACGGCCCGAACGCCGAGTCGGACGCGTGGAACATCGGGATCGAGCTGCGCCCGGAGCATCGCGGGCAGGGACTGGGTGCCGAGGCGCAGCGGCAGCTGGCCGACTTCCTGTTCGAGGCCTATGACCTCAACCGGGTCGAGGCCAGCACCGACGTGGAGAACCTGGCGGAGCAGCGCGCGCTGGAGAAGGCGGGCTTCGTTCGCGAAGGGATCCAGCGCGGCGCACAGTTCCGGGCTGGTGCCCACCACGACCTGGTCACGTTCTCCCGCCTTCGGACCGACCCGTAACGCCTACAGTTCCTGCCGCCGGAACGCGAGCCAGGCGACGACCACCAGACCGACCACCAGGCCAGCATTCGCGACCACCGGGCCGATGAGTTCACCGGCATCGGCTCCGGCTGCAAGGGCGGCCCCGGGCCCCGACAGCCCGCCAGGCGTGTAGCGCGCGACATTCGGGAGGGCCGATATCAGCGCCAGCCCGACCAGGCCGCCCACGCCTATCCCGGCGGCCGCGACCGACGATCGGGTCAGCGTGCTGCCCAGCAGCGTGAGCGCGGTGTAGCCGAGCAGCGACAGCAGCAGGAGCAGCGTCATGCCGATCCACCCCAGCGCTCCCGGCGCCGGGAACAGGATCGCGGTGTACAGGTACGCAGCAGCGGAGGCCACCGCCACGCTGACCAGCAGCGTTGTGCCAATGGCGACCACCTTTGAGACGAGGAAGGCCGCCCGGCTGGCGGGCTTGCTCAGTACGAGCGCCGCCGTCCCGCGTTCCTTCTCGTTCGCGACGCTGCCCATGGCCAGCAGGATGGCGGTGAGCACGCCGGCCTGACCCAGGTTCTTCAGGAACTGGTCGATCGCATCGCGGGCCGTCGGTTCGGGAATCTTGATCTCGAACCCGGCGCCACCGAGCGACTTGACGATCTCCGGCAGGTACCGCGCGAGCAGCGGCGAGGCGATGCCGAAGGTGAGGAACACGACCGCGACGACGGGCAGGCGTCGGGTACGCCACTGCTCCAGGAGCTCCTTGCGCAGCAGGATCGCGAACCCGGTCACGCCGCTGCCTCCCGATCACGACCGACCAGGCGCAGGAAGACATCCTCGAGCGTCGGTCGCTGCCGCTCGAATGAACCGATCGCCACGTCCAGCGTCGCCAGCATGGCCAGGAGCGGCCGGTTGGCGGCTGCCGCACTCGCGACGGAGACCCGAACCACGCCGTGCCGCACCTCGATGGCCGCGACCCCATCCACCGCGGAGAGCGCATCAGCCACCTGCTTCAGCGTCTCCGGCGTGGCCGGCTCCGGCTCGACCAGGTAGACGTCGGCCGCGTACCGCTCCAGCAGCTCGTCAACCGGCGCTTCCGCCACCAGGCGCCCGTGATCGAGGATCGCGACGCGGTCGCACACGCGCTCGACGTCGTTGAGGATGTGCGTCGAGAAGAGCACGGTCGAGCTGCTGCCCAGGGCGCCGATCGCCGCCAGCATGTCTCGCCGACCCTCCGGGTCGAGCGCGCTGACCGGCTCGTCCAGCAGCAGGACCGGCGGGCGGTTCAGGACCGCTTGCGCCAGGCCCAGCCGCTGTCGCATGCCGCCGGAGTAGCCACCGATGCGCCGGTCCGCCGCATCGGCCAGGCCCACCAGCTCGAGCACCTCTTCGACCCGCGCACGGAGGCCCCCGCCGTCCATGCCGTACAGGCTGCCGACCATGGCCAGCAGCTCGCGCCCACGCATCCACCCGTAGAAGCGCGGATCCTGGTCGAGGTAGCCGATGACCCCGCTCCGGTTCGGTGCACCCTTGCCGACCGGCACGCCCCCGATGGTCGCACTGCCCGAGGTTGCCTTTGCCAGCGAGGTGAGGATGCGCAA
>DASSEC010000305.1:0-7275 GCA_035696685.1 Candidatus Limnocylindria bacterium
GATCGAGGTCCGTACCCTTCACGCCTTGGCGCGCCAGGTCATGCTTGACTGCGGCACCGGCCGCAACCTGGTCAGCGACCGGTTGCCGCTCTTGCGCGCAGTCCTGCGCCGTGCCGCGGCACGCGCCGGCCCGGACGACTCGCCGTTGCCCGCCGCCTCCGCGCTCGACACCGAGGTCTCGGCCTGGAAAGTGGAGCGCCGGCCGTCGGCCGTGCGTGGGCTCGTGGACGAGTACCAGGCCCTCCTGGCGGCCCGCGGCGCGGTCGACTTTGACGATCTGGTGGTCGGGGCGGCGGACACGCTCGAGTGCGATCCGGCGCTTCGCTTCCGCTGGCAGTCGCGGTTCAGCCACGTCTGCGTCGATGAGTTCCAGGACGTGGACGCCGCGCAGCTCCGTCTCGTGCGCCTCCTCGCCGAACCGGAGCGCAACCTGTTCGTGGTCGGCGATGACGACCAGACGATCTACGCGTGGCGCCTCGCCGACGTGCGCCGGATCCTGGCCTTCGAGTCGCAGTATCCGGGCGCGCGGCGCGTCCAGCTGGCAACGAACTATCGCTGCCCGGCGCCGGTGGTGGCGATATCCCGGCGGCTGATCGGCGTCAACCGCGAGCGTTTCGCGAAGCGCATCGAACCGTCGCCATCGGCTCCATCGGGTGCGCAGGCCGTCCAGGCGGTGTCCACCGCTGGCATGGACTGGGCCGATGAGCTGGCGATGCTGGCTGCCCACGAGGCACGGGCCGGTCGCACCATCTGCTTCCTGTCGCGGACGCGCGCCGAGCTGGGGCCAATGCTGCTGGCGCTCGCTCGTCGCGGTCAGCCGCACACCACCTCGGTGCCGGCCGCGGTCCAGAGCGACCCCGTCCAGCGGTTGGTGGCGGTGGCGCGCAGGCTGCCGGCGCACCAGCATCCGTTCCTGACGTTCCGCAGCCTGCGGGCCGGGAACGGCTGGCGTCGGGCCGATGCCAACGACTCCCTCGGCGACGATGACCACGCCGCACTGGACGCCCTGATGGGCTGGGCAGTCGGGTTTCGACGGCTGGACCGATTCCTCGACGCGCACGACCGTGCGCTGGCCCGGCTCGAGACCCTTCGCGTGCCAGACGCGCCCGTCGAACTCGTCACCGTGCATGGCGCCAAGGGCCGGGAATGGCAGACGGTGGTGGTGCTGGGCCTGGAGGAGGAGCGCTTCCCGAATCGGCGATCCCTGGTCGATGCTGCAGAGCCCGAGCGCGCCATCGAAGAGGAGCGCCGCCTGGCGTACGTGGCGCTGACGCGCGCCACGCGCCGCCTGATCCTGGCCTTCGATCCGGCGCGGCCGTCCCGGTTCCTGGCCGAAATGGGCCTGGTCGCACCCGACGGGGAGCAGTCGCGTGGCTAGAGGCCCACCTCCGGCGCCACCACCGACAGGTAGCGGACCATGTTTGCCACGTGCGCGTCGAAATCGAGGCCGATCTCATCGGCACCCGCCAGCAGCATGTCGCGCGGCACGGCACGGGCAAACGCCTTGTCCTTCATCCGCTTCCGGACGTTGGCAGGCTCGACGTCGGCCAGCCTGCGGCTGGGACGCATCAGCGCCACCGCGACCAGGAAGCCGGCCAACTCGTCGCAGGCGTAGACGAGGTGGTCCAGCCGCGTCTGCCGGGGAACCCCGAGCGCGTCGTTGTGGCGCCGCACGGCGTCGACCACCTCCGGCGGGTAACCTCGGCGCGCCAGCTCGTCCGCGCCGATGGCGCCATGCGTGGCCGCGTCCGGGTGCCGTTCGTAGTCGAGGTCGTGGAGCAGGCCGGCAATTCCCCAGCGCTCCACCGTGGCCGGATCCTGGCCGTCATCAGCCGCATAGCCCCGCACGCCGGCCTCGACCAGCAGGCCATGCTTGCGCAACGACGGGTTTTCGTTCCACTCGTGCAGCAGCGAGAGCGCATCGCTGCGCGTGGGTTCGGTCACGCGCGGCGCGTGGCGCGGTTCGCGATCCGCAGCTGCAGGACGCCGGCGGCCACGATCACCACCAAGCCCAGGCCGATGAGCCACAGGTTGCTGCCGCCCAGCACGCCGATGATCAGCAGGACCAGCCCGATGCCGACCAGTACCCCGGCCATTGACTTCCCTCCGTCGCTCGATTCCCCCTCGGGCGCGATCATACGACCGGCTGCAACGAGCCCCGCGTCAGGCCGGCACGGCGGCTCGCTCAGGACGGGCCTCGGCCGTGGCGGCGCGCTCCCGGCCCGCCTCGAGCGCATGCCGCAGGTAGCTGCCCGTGTGCGATGCGGCGGTGCGGGCGACCTGCTCCGGCGTGCCAGTGGCCACCAGGTCGCCGCCGGCATCCCCGCCCTCCGGACCGAGGTCGATGATCCAGTCCGCGCTCTTGATCACGTCCAGGTTGTGCTCGATGACGACCACGGTGTTGCCGGCATCGGCCAGGCGCCCGAGGACGTCCAGCAGACGTGCCACGTCATCGAAGTGCAGGCCCGTCGTCGGCTCATCGAGGATGTAGAACGTCTTGCCCGTGGCGCGCTTGGACAGCTCGGTCGCCAGCTTGACGCGCTGGGCTTCGCCGCCGGACAGCGTGGTCGCCGGCTGGCCGAGATGGATATAGCCCATGCCCACGTCGTGCAGCGTTTGCAGCTTGTTGGCGATGGACGGCACGGCACTGAAGAACTCCAGCGCCTCGTCCACAGTCATCTCCAGGATCTCGGCCACGTTGCGGCCCTTGTAGTGGATCTCGAGCGTCTCGCGGTTGTAGCGCTTGCCCCTGCAGACCTCGCACTGCACGTAGACGTCGGGCAGGAAGTGCATCTCGATCTGGACGATGCCCGCGCCCTCGCACGCCTCGCAGCGTCCGCCCTTGACGTTGAAGCTGAACCTCCCGGGTTTGTAGCCGCGCAGCCGGGCCTCCGGCACGGCCGCCAGCAGCTCGCGCAGCGGACCCCACAGGCCGGTATAGGTCGCCGGGTTCGACCGCGGCGTGCGGCCGATGGGCGACTGGTCGATCTCGATGACCTTGTCGAGGAGGTCAATGCCCTCGATGACCCGATGCTTGCCCGGTCGCTCGCGCGCTCCCCAGATTCGCGCGGCCAACGCGGGGTACAGGATCTGGGTCACGAGGCTCGACTTCCCGGAACCACTGACGCCGGTGATGGCCACGAAGCGGCCAAGCGGGAACGACACGTCGATATCGCGCAGGTTGTTCTCGGCGGCGCCACGGATCGTCAGCCAGTCGCCGCTGCCCTTGCGCCGGCGGCGCGGCACGGGGACGCTGCGATCACCCCGCAGGTAGGCGGCCGTGATGGAGCGGTCGTTCTCCAGGAGATCGTCCAGGGTGCCGGAGTGGATCAGCTCGCCGCCGTGCTCTCCCGCTCCAGGCCCGATGTCGATCACCCAGTCCGCCTGGCGAATGGTCTCCTCGTCGTGCTCGACCACGACCAGCGTGTTGCCCAGGTCGCGCAGCCGCTCCAGCGTGGCGATGAGCCGGTCGTTGTCCCGTTGGTGCAGGCCGATGCTGGGCTCGTCCAGGATGTAGAGCACGCCCATCAGGCTCGAGCCGATCTGCGTCGCCAGCCGGATGCGCTGCGCCTCACCGCCCGACAGCGTGCCGCTGGCGCGGTCCAGGGTCAGGTAGTCCAGGCCCACGTCAACCAGGAAGTGCAGCCGGGCGCGGATCTCCTTCAGGACCTGCCGTGCGATCTGGTTCTCCCGGTCGGTGAGCCGCTCGGGCAGCGCCTGGTACCACTCCAGGGCGTTCGTCACCGACTGCCGTGTCGTCTCGATGATGTTCTTCGTCCCGACGGTGACCGACAGCGATTCGGGCTTCAACCGCATCCCATTGCAGGTGGGGCACGGCTTGTTGGTCATGTAGCGCTCGAGCTCCGCCTTGACCGCCTCGGAGCCGGTCTCGCGGTAGCGGCGCTGGAGGTTGGGCACGACGCCCTCGAACGTCGTTCGGAACGTGTGGACGTTGCCATTCCGGGCCCGGTACTTGACCTCGACCCGCTCGCCGCCGTTGCCGAACAGGACGACCTGCTTCGCCTCGGGGCTGAGCCGCTCGAAGGGCGCGTCCGTGGAAAACCCGTAGCGTTCGGCCACCGCCTCCAGGATCTTGGCACCCCATGACTCGGTGATGACCATGCGACGCCATGGAAGCACCGCACCATCGCCCAGCGAGCGCGTCTGGTCGGGGATGACGAGCTCAGGATCGATCTCCAGCCGCGACCCTAGGCCGGTGCACGCCGGGCAAGCGCCGTGCGGCGAGTTGAAGCTGAAGTTGCGCGGCGCCGGCTCCTCGAACGAGCCACCGTGCTCGGGGCAGGCATAGCGCTCGCTGAACAGCCGGTCCTGCTCCTTCTTCGGCGCATCGGGCAGGATCAGCAGCAGCGTGCCGTCCGAGAGGCGCAGGGCGGTCTCGATCGAATCCGCCATGCGGCTGGCATCGGGCCGGGCCGTGCCGTCGTCATCGGCTTGGCGAACGACCAGGCGGTCGACCACGACCTCGATGCTGTGCTTGTACTTCTTGTCGAGCGCGATCTCCTCGTCCAGTTCGCGAAGCTCGCCGTCCACCCGGACGCGCACGAAGCCGCCCTGCTTGGCGCCGGCCAGCAGCTTCTCATGCTCGCCCTTGCGGTCGCGGACGAGCGGCGCCAGCAGCATGATCCGCGTTCCGTCGGGCAGGTCGTAGATCTGGTCGACGATCTGCTCGACCGTCTGCCGGGTGATCTCCCGACCGCAGATGGGGCAATGCATCCGACCGATCCGGGCGAACAGGAGGCGCAGGTAGTCATAGATCTCGGTGACGGTGCCGACCGTGGAGCGCGGGTTCCGGCTGGCGCCCTTCTGGTCGATGCTGATGGCCGGGCTCAGCCCGTCGATCTGGTCGACGTCGGGCTTCTCCATCTGGCCCAGGAACTGGCGTGCGTAGGCGCTCAGCGACTCGACGTAGCGGCGCTGCCCCTCCGCGTAGATGGTGTCGAAGGCCAAGCTGGACTTGCCACTGCCGGACAGCCCGGTGATCACGATCAACCGGTCGCGTGGCATCTCGACGTCCAGGTTCTTGAGGTTGTGCTCGCGCGCGCCGCGCACGACAATCCGGTCCGAGGGCATCGGCTTGATGATAGCAGACCGATACGAACGCCCGTTCGATTTGCCGTTGCCCATCAGGAACGTTCTACCCCCAATTCCTGACAGGTCCTGTCAGGTTCGCCCTAGGCGGGCAGGGCAGGCTCAGAGGTACCCGGCTGCTCCCCGCGCGGCGTCGTGAACCACTGCACCAGCACGCCGATGATGCCGAGACCGACCCAGACCGCCAGCCACAGCGTCGAGCTGCGGATCACCACGTCCACGGTCCCGTTGCGCAGCTGGTCTGGCTGGATCCGATTCAGCAGGACGAGCACCCCGCCGATCAGCGCGCTGGCGCCCCAGAAGGCCGTCACCAGGATCACGATGAAGATGGGCACGCGCAGCAGCAGGGCGGCCAGCGCGAAGATGACCGCCACCACCACGCCGGCGACGAGCAGCATGGTCGAGTCGGACACGCCCAGGCCCACCGCCCCGCCGTAGCCGATGGCGTAGCCGAGGCCGCCGATGGTCAGCGCCACCGACACGTACCACCACACGAAGGCGATGGTGGCCACCACCAGGCCGATCACGATGGCGATGATCCAGGCCAGCGGCGAGCTCAGGTAGGGCTCGTTCAGCACGCGGGCGGCGAGCTGCGCTCCGAGGCCGAGGCCAACGAAGAAGCCCAGGATCGGGAGCACCACCCGGAACACCGCGTAGCCCGCCAGGCAGGCGAGCAGGCCGACCAGAATCGCGATCAGGCCGATCACCGCGTCATTCATGCTCGCTCTTCCTGCAAGCAACGGGCCATTCGCCCCACCGCCGTCACCGTACCAGACCCTCATAGGTGCTGACCACGAACGTGTCGCGGCAACGCTGCCGCAGCGCGGGCGCGCACTGGGCAGCAACCGGGTCGTCGAAGTGGCCGACGTAGACCAGCTGCTCCAGGCGCAGGTTCGGGCCGGTTGGCTCGGCCCGGGCGGGGAATGGCTGCCCGTTCGGCGCGGCTAGCCGCACGGTCCCGTGTTCCAGCTCGGCCTGGCTCACCGTGCCGGGCGGTTGGTTGGCCGCGAGCACCCGCAGCGGGCAGGTCCGCTCCAGCCATGGCACGGTCAATGCCGGCGGCTGGTCGTGCTCGGTGCAGTCGGCGGCCAGCTCCGCGTAGAAGCCGCTGATGCGCAGCTCCTGGCTGCCGTAGCGATCCGCCGGGCTGCCCTCGCGCAGGACCTGCGGCACCGTCATGTACTGCAGCTCCTGCCGGGGCTCGCCAATAGAGCCGATCAGCAGCATGGCGAACACGAAGATCCCCAGGCCCGCCACGACCGCGATCCCGATGCGCCACTCGCGCGTCATCGCGTGCCCCCGAGCGCGTGCCAGCGCGCGCGCAGCAGCTCGACCGCCTGACGCCAGAGGGCGGCGCGCTGCGGGTCGTTCAGCCAGGTGGAGGCACCCGACGGATGCGGCAGGGCAATGACCGATGCGCCCGGCGCCCGCTCCCAGGAAAGCTCCCGGCCCACCAGGTCGTCGAGCCGCGCCGCAGGACCGAACGCGTGGCGATGCGCCAGGCCACCGACCAGCACCACCAGCTGCGGCGCCACCAGGCGGAGCTCCTCGTCCAGGAATGGCGACCAGCGATCGATCTCCGCGCGCGAGGGCGGCGAGTCGACCGATGCGCCGGGCCGGCGGCCGGGGTAGCACTTCCCGACGGAGGTCACGTACCACTGCCCGCGAAAGTCATCCAGGGTCACGCCGGCGAGCGCCAGCCAGCCGGCCAGCCGCTTCCCGGCGTCATGGGCGAATGGCATGCCAGTGGCAATCTCGCGCCAGCCCGGCGCCTGCCCGATGAGCATCGCGCGCTCCGTCCCGTCGCCCGACAGGACCGGGATCGATCCATCGTCGCAGCGCGGCATGCGGTCCTGCAGGGCGCGCAGCGCGGTCCCCGGCGCCGCGCGGCGTGGCTGCGGCAGCACCCATTCGCCGGCGTGCCGGACCCGCTTTGGCGCGTCGATCAGCGCTCGCCTCCGCGGAGGGCGTCGGCGAGGCGCAGGTCGTCGGCAATCGCCAGGCGCAGGGCGCGCCGGACACCGTCGCGCGAGGGCCCGGCGGCGGCGAGCGCATCGGTCAGCAGGTCGCGGGCGGCGTACAGGCGGTCGATGGGGTCCTCCGGGAGGCTTGCGGCGGTCCCGCCCAGCTGCGTCGCCAGCTCCAAATCCTGGTCCGCGACGGCCC
>DASSEC010000306.1:0-6192 GCA_035696685.1 Candidatus Limnocylindria bacterium
CACGGCGGCCACGCCATGGCCCTTCTCGGTCTTGGCCACGATCACCGTCGGCCGGCCGCCACCGTTGCCCACCTGGGTGAACGCGGCGTCGATCTGCTCCACGTCGTGGCCATCGATCTCGATCGCCTCCCAGCCGAAGGCGCGGGCCCGGGTGGCGTACGCGTCGAGGTCCCAGCCGTGCATCGTCTCGCCGGTCTGCCCAAGCCGGTTGACGTCGATGATCGCGGTCAGGTTGTCCAGGCCATGGAATCCTGCCGCCTCGAATGCCTCCCACATCGAGCCCTCGGCCATCTCGGAGTCGCCGCATAGGCACCACACGTGGTACGGCAGCCGGTCCAGGTACTTGCCCGCGTAGGCCACGCCGACCGAGATGGGCAGTCCCTGGCCCAGCGACCCGGTGGCCACGTCCACATAGGGCAGCACCGGCGTCGGGTGGCCCTCGATCCGGCTGCCCAGCTGGCGGAAGGTGAGCATCTCCGCGTCACTGATGGCGCCGGCCGCCTTGTACATGGCGTAAAGCAGTGGCGACGCGTGACCCTTCGAGAAGATCAGGTGGTCGTTCCGCGGGTCCCTCGGGTTGGCAACGTCATAGTGCAGGTACTTGCTCATCAGCACGGCCATCAGGTCGGCCGCTGACATCGACGAGGTCGGGTGCCCGGATGCGGCCGCGGAGCTGGAACGGATGGCATCGACGCGCAGCTGCTGCCCCAGCTCGCGCCACTGGTCCTGCTCGTTGTTCGACACGATGAGGAGCTCCCGCAAGTTCCCTGCCGATGGTTGAGGCTCCCATCATACGAGCCCGCCGCGCACCCCCCATTCGGCGCAACAAGAAGCGGCGCCCCGACCCGGCGGAGGCGCCGCTGAGTGCCATCGGCCAGCGTGGCTATCCGCGCATGAGCCGGAAGCAGTCGCTGCAGTAGACCGGCCGTGCGCCGGTGGGCCGGAACGGAACCTGGGTGTCCTTGCCACAGCGCGCGCACACCGCGTCGAACATCTCACGCGGCCCGCGGCTGTAGTTGTCCGAGTAACCGCCGTTGCCGTGGCTGGCCCCGCCCCCCGCCGCGCGGCGCTGCGCTCGACAGGAAGGACAGCGCTTGGGCGCAGAGGTGAATCCCTTCTGCGCGAAGAATTCCTGCTCCGACGCGGAGAACACGAAGTCGATGCCGCAGTCGCTGCAGTTGAGGACCTGATCGGTATAGGCCACGCGGACCCTCCCACAAGAAGATGGTTGCCACGCCGGGAGGTCCGTCCCGGGGAGCGCCGGCCACGGGTCTTGCCGCTACCCCGTGAGCCTACGCTGGGACGTGGTGGGAGGGGAGGGAAGGCTGCTGGCGCCGCTCGGTGGCGGCCCGACTCGCCGCGAGTATACGCTCGACGGTCGTCGCCGCAATGCAGGCGATTCCGGCATATCCTGAGGCGGTGCGAACCCTGCTCCTGATCGTCGGCGGCCTGGCCATCCTGGCGGGCGGCACCTTCTTCCTGCAGGGGATCAACGTGCTCCCGGGCAGCTACATGACCGGTGACCCGAAATGGGCCTGGATCGGCGCGGCGCTGGTCATCGGCGGGGTGGGCCTGGTCGCCTGGTCGCGCCGGCGGTCCGCCGCCTGAGCCTCGCGGGTTACTCCTCCTCCAGCTGCGCGCCGGCAGTCGCCATCTCGGCCAGCGCCCGCTCGTCGTCGCCTGGCTGCAGGTTGACTGCTGCCACCGCGCGCCGCAGGACAACAGTCTCGAAGCCAAGCCGCCTCGCGTCGAGGGCGGTGGCATTGACGCAGTAGTCGGTCGCCAGGCCGCAGATCACTACGCGCATGACGTCGCGCGCCCGCAGCCTTCCCTCCAGCGGGGTGGGGACCTCGGTGCCGGTGACCGGGTCGCGCATGCTGAAGCCGGAGTACCCGTCCTCGCCGTTCGCCCCCTTGCGGACGATCTCGCCGTCGAACACCAGCTCCGGGTGCAGCTCCGCGCCCCATGTCCCGGCGACGCAGTGGACGGGCCAGATGCCGCCGTCCTTGGCGAAATGCGGGGTCGACGGTGGGTGCCAGTCCTGGGTGTAGTAGACCGGCGCGCCGGCGTCGCGCGCAGCCTCGACCTCCACGTTGATCCGGGGCAGGACGTGCGCGGCCCGGCTGACGGCGAGGCTGCCAGCCGGGTCGGCGAAGTCGTTCTGGACGTCGACCACGATCAGCGCGGTGTCCGGACCGTAGTCGGTCATGCGCCGATGATAGCCATCCCTCAGTCGAAGGCCGCCATCGGCGCCGGTCCCTCCGGATGCCCGGCCTGCCCCGGCTCTGCTTCGCTGACGTGATGGCGCAGCGGCGCCTCACGCAGCATGACGACGCTGATTACCGCGATCGCCAGCGCCCCGACACCCAGCCACATGCTGTGGCCAAGCGCAATGCTGAACGCCTCGTGGAAGCCCTTGAGGAAGATCGCCTGCATCTGCGCGGGAACCTGTCCAAGCACGCCGGTGCCGTTGCCCGCCACGTTCGTGAGTTGCCCGGCGTCGAAGCCGGCCGGTGCCGAAGTCGGCACGAACTGCGCAGGGGCTCCGGCAGCGATGAGCTGCGTACGGATGGCATCCCAGCTGAGGAAGTTCCTGAACAGGGTGAAGGCAAGGGTGAGGCCAACCGTGCCGCCGATCTGGCGGAACAGGGTCAGATCACTCGTCGCGGCGCCGAGCTCGGAGAATGGCACGGCGTTCTGCACGATGATCGTGAAGACCGCCATTGACGGGCCAATGCCCAGGCCGGCCAGGAACATCCATGACCACAGCACGAGGTCGGGCGTGTCGGCCCGGATGTTCGTCATCAGCGCGACGCCGATGGCAGCCAGTGTCAGCGCCCCCGCGGCCAGCCACTTGTAATGACCGGTGCGGCTGACGATCTGCCCGCTGGCGATCGAGCTCAGGATGAGCCCGAACAGGAACGGCAGCAGCTTGTAGCCCGATTCCGTGGCGCTCGAGCCCTGCACGACCTGGAACCAAAGCGGCAGGAAGACGACTGCGCCGAAGAACCCGAACATCGCGGTGAAGACGGCGACCATCGAGATCGCGAAGGTTCGATTGCGGAACAGATGGAGCGGGATCATCGGCTCCTTCGCCCGCGACTCGACCCAGATGAAGACCGCCAGGAACACGACGCCGATCAGGAGCAGGCCCCAAACGCCAGCCGACCCCCAGTCGCCGTTCTGCGCGTTGGTCAGGCCGACGAGGATCGGCACGACGCCGGCGGCGAAGGTCGCGACGCCCAGGTAGTCGATGTTGCGGCTGGCATCCGGCCGCCGGACTGTCGGGAGCAGGAACCAGATCACGGCCAGCGCGATCAGGCCAATCGGCAGGTTGACGTAGAAGACCCAGTGCCAGCTGAAGTTATCGGTCAGCGTGCCGCCCAGGAACGGGCCCACCAGGAAGGCCACGCCGAACACGGCGCCGAAGAGGCCCTGGTAGCGGCCTCGCTCGCGAGGGGTGAAGAGGTCACCGATGACGGCCAGGCTGATGGGGAACAGCGCGCCCGCGCCCAGGCCCTGGATGGCCCTGAACATGACGAGCTGCCACATCGTCTGCGAGAGGCCGGAAAGCGCCGACCCGACCAGGAACAGGCCGATGCCGACCATCAGCATGGGCTTGCGCCCGAAGAGGTCAGAAAGCTTGCCGTAGATCGGCACGGTGACCGTGCTGGTCAGCAGGTAGGCCGTCACGACCCAGGTGTAGTAGTCGATGCCATGCAGGTCCGAGACGATGCGCGGGAGAATCGGGCCCACGATCGTCTGGTCCAGCGCCGACAGGAACAGCGCCAGCATCACCGCGCCCAGGATTTCGAATCGGGCGCGGCGGTCGACCTGGACGGGTGGCTGCGTCGCGGTTGCTCCGGCGGTTGCAGCAGAGGTCACGGGGTGTCGTCTCCTTCGTTGGCGTGCTGGAATGCGGCCCGCAGCCCGCGGATGCCATTCAGCAGCAACGCCTGGTCCTTGGCCGAAAGCTGGCCGATGGCGGCCGACAGTCGTCGCCGGCGCGCCTGGTTGAGTGCCGCGATGTCCGCGGCGCCATGCTTGGTGAGGCTGACCAGCACCACGCGCCGGTCGCGAGTGTCGTGCTCGCGATGGACCAGCCCTCGCTCCTCCATGCGGCTCACCAGGCCAGTCGCGGTCGGCAGCCCCGAGCCGATGAGCTCGGCGACCTTGGTCATGGGCATGGAGCCGTGGGCGTGGATCTTGGCCATCAGGAACATGTGCGCCAGGCTCAGCGAGCGCTGGTGGGCGTGGGTCATGTAGGCGGTGCGCTCGCTGACTAGCAGCTCGCTGAGCTCGTTGAGGAGCTGCTCTCCGGCGGTACCGTCCCTCTCGGAAGCTTCGGCAGACTGAATAGTTTGCGTCATGCGAATGATTGTCGTTCAGCGAATGATTTCATGTCAAGCAGTCGGTCGTTCGAAATCAAGTGGCGCGGCTCGAGCAGGTATCTTCCGCCGCATATGGCCGACGCACTGACGCCCGCCGATCTCGAGCTGCGTCCCGGGCGTGGGGACCGCAGTCCTTGGCTGCGCGAGGCACTTGCCATGGAAGGCGACCCGTCGCCGCTCTCGTCTCCCGGTGGCTCGGTACGGACCGAGGTGGCGATCGTTGGAGGCGGCTACGTCGGCCTGTGGACCGCGCTCCAGTTGCGGGAGCGCAACCCCGACCTCGCCATCACGGTGCTGGAGCAGGACATCTGCGGCGGCGGCCCGTCCGGACGGAACGGCGGTTTCGTGAACGCGTGGTGGGACGAGCTCGACACGCTCGTCGCGCTGTACGGAGAGCAACGGGCGCTGGAGGCCGCTCGGGAAGCGTCGCAGTCGGTCCGCGCCATCGGCGCCTGGTGTGAGGCCAACGACGTGGACGCGCACTACCAGCGCCGGGGCATGCTCGCCGTGTCGACCACGCCGCTGCACGACGACCGGCCGCTGGGCTCGGTGCGCGTCGCCCAGGAGCTGGGCGTGGGCGAGGAGCTGGTGGCACTCACGGCAGCCGAGGTGGCGGAGCGCTGCCGGTCACCGGAGTTTCGCGGCGGGGCGCTGATGCGCGACGGCGCCACAGTCCAGCCGGCGCTGCTGGCCCGCGGGCTCCGTCGCGTCGCGCTCGAGCGCAACGTGCGGATCCACGAAGGCACCCGGGTGCGGGCTCGCCTGCAGCGCGATGGCGCGGGCATCCGCCTGGCAGCGGACAGTGCCACCGGCACGCACGAGATACGGGCGGGACGCGTCGTCGTTGCGGCGAACGTATGGGCGATCGGCTGGAGGCAGCTGAGCCGGGCCGCCCTCGCCTGGGGCAGCTACATGGTCCGCAGCGAGCCGCTGACCGATCGCCAGCTGGACGACATCGGCTGGACCGGCGGCGAGTCGATCTACACCGCGAGGTTCAACGTGGAGTACTTCCATGTCACGCGGGATCGCCGCATTGCCATTGGCTCAGGCGGCGGAGTCCCGGGATATGACGGGCGCATCGGCTCAACCTTCACCGATGACGTCGGCTCCGCAAGGCGTGCTGCACGCGCCTTCCGCTCCCTCTTTCCGTCGCTGCGCGAGGTTCGCCTGACCGATGCATGGGGCGGGCCGATCGACGTCGCCGGCGATCACCTGCCGCGCTTCGGCACCCTTTCCCGGCTGCCGGTGTACTACGCGGTGGGGTTCTCCGGGAACGGCGTTGCGCCATCACACCTCGCGGGCCGCGTGCTGGCGGCACTCGTGCTGGAGTCGGATGAGCCGATCACCCGGCTTGGTCCGGTCGGGCCGCCGCCCGCCCGCCTGCCACCGGAGCCCTTCCGCTACATTGGCGCTCGCGTCATGCGGGGCGCCATCGTTCGGCGCGAGGAATACGAGCTGAGCGGCCGCCGCGCGCCCTGGTGGCTGCGACAGCTGACCGCATTGCCGAGGCGGCTCGGCTACCACCTTGGGCCGGGGCCCTGAGCGGAGGACTGCAATGACATCCCTGATCGACGGCCTGGCCGAGCTGCTGCGGATGACGCGGGCGGCGGAGGTCGACGTGTTCGGCGGCCTGGATCCGGCGATTCGCGATTCGCCCATCCGGCCCGACGACTGGACGCCGAAGGACTTCCAGGCGCACCTCACCGCCTGGAAAGCGCGGCAGGCGAATCGGCTGAACGCCGCGCGACACGGCCAGGAACCTGATCCGGGACCCCCCGGCGAGACCGACGAGATCAACGCC
>DASSEC010000307.1:0-3203 GCA_035696685.1 Candidatus Limnocylindria bacterium
GCCTTCATCGGGTGAGAAGCCGCGTCCGTTGTCGGAGATCGTGACGCTCAATCGGCCATCGGCCTCGCGCGCTTCCACCCGGACGAGCGTGGCGTCGGCGTGCTTGCGGACGTTTGCCAGCGCCTCGTGCACGATCCGCAGCAGCTCGGCCTGGGCGCGCGGCGACAGCGACGCCCCCGTCGCCGCCTCGAGCGCGGCTTCCGCCGGGATCCCGAAGCGGTCGCTGAAATCGTGGACGTAGCGCTGCACGACCTCGCCGAACGTGCTGCCTTCCGCCGGGCGCAGGGCCATGATCGCCTGCCGCGCCTCGGCCAGCGCCGACTCGATGGCCCCGGACACCTCCTCGGCCAGTTCCCGCGCGTCCCCTTCGACAGCGGGCAGCGCGAGCAGCCTGCCCTGCTTGAGCTTCGCGAACCACAGCTCCTGCGACATGCCGTCGTGGATCTCCCGCGCAAGGTGCGCCCGCTCCTCCGCGGTGGCTCGGGCCACGTCCGCATCGCGCAGCCGGGTGAGCTGCGCGTTCGCGTGGCGAAGGGCGCGGATGTCGCTGCGCACCTCGACGGCCAGCGTGGTGAGCAGCGTCAGGTAGAACGCCACCCGCAGCACGTCGCCGGCGCTGACCAGCGAGCTGTACGCCGCGGGATGGATCGCGAACAGCACCTGGCTGAACGCCGCCAGCACCAGTCCGACCGCCAGCACGGCGTCGATGGCGCGGCCGTTGAGCCGATACGCCCGGTATGACAGCGCGGACGCCCCCAGGTATCCGAGCCCGATGGCGACCTGCAGCAGGACCAGGGCACCGGCCGAGCCGCCCGGGAGCCTCAGCTCCGGATTGGCCCGAACCGACGCGATGCCCTCGGGACCGATGAGGGCCGGCAGCGCCCCCTGGAAGCCGGCCGCCACGACCGCGATCCCGACCGTCGCAACCGCGGGCAGCCACAGCACCAGGGCCGCGGGCAATCGGGATCGCGACCGGCCGATGGCGGCCAGGCCCGCCACGACCAGCAGGGCCGCGCCGGCGGCCCGCGGGACGACGGTGGCCCACAGGGGCAGCTGTCCCGGATCGTCGAGCGAGAAGCCGAAGGCGCGCTCCCAGCCCACGACCGTGATCGCGGCCGTGAAGGCGTTCATGCTGCCCAGCACCAGCAGCGCGGATCCGCGCCACAGCGCTGCCTCGTCGCCCGCCTCGCGGTAGCGGATCCAGCCCAGCACCGCCACCGCGACCGCCACAAGCGTGGCCAGGATGTCGATGGCCAGCGCCAGCCGGGCGTTTTCGATCACCGGCGCAGCATTCGAGCTGAGCAGGATCGCGAGCGTGACGAGCGCCAGGACGGCCGGGACCAGGGCCATCAACGCCTCCGCCCGCCGTGGGGTCGGCATCAGCCGCCTGGTGGCCCTTGCAGCTGGCGCCGCAGCTCCTCGTTCACGAGCTTCGCATCGGCCCGTCCGGCAGTGCGCTTCATGACCTGGCCCACCAGGAAGCCGTAGATCTGCTGCTTGCCGCCGCGGTACTCCGCCACCTGGGACGGGAACTCGGCGATCACCGCGGCCACCTCCGAGCCGATGAGTCCCGCATCGCTGACCTGGCCCAGCCCCTCCCGCTCGATCACCGCCCGCGGCGACTCCCCGCTGGCAAAGACGCTGGCCAGCACCGCCTTCGCGTTCGTTGCTGAAACGCGGCCCTCGTCGACCTCCCGGATCAGCTCGGCCAGGCTACCCGGCAGCAACGCGGCATCCGAAGCGCGCATTCCCTCGGCCGCGTGCTGGTTCAGCAGACGGCTGAGCTCGCCACTCACCCAGTTGGCCGCCGATTTCGGCGCCACGCCCTCCGCCACGACCTGGTCGAAGTAGTCGGCCAGCTGCACATCGGCGGTGAGCACGCCGGCGTCGTATTCGGAAAGCCCCATGTCGCGCTCGTAGCGCGCACGCCGTGCCGCCGGCAGCTCGGGCAACCCGGCGCGCAGCCGCGCCACCCAGTCCGCCGACGGGCGCAGCGGGGGCAGGTCAGGCTCCGGGAAGTAGCGGTAGTCGTTCGCCTCTTCCTTCGAACGCTGGCTGATGGTGCGCCCGCCGTCCTCGTCCCAGCCGCGCGTCTCCTGGACGAGCGGCTCACCGCGCTCCAGTGCCTCGGCGTGGCGGGCGATCTCGAACTCCATCGCCCGCTCCAGCGAGCGGAAGCTGTTGAGGTTCTTGACCTCGACCTTGGTGCCGAAGCGCTCGGTGCCCATCGGCCTCAGGCTGATGTTCCCCTCGATCCGCATCGACCCCGTCTCCATGTCGCCATCCGAGGCGCCGACGTAGCGGAGGATGTCGCGCAGCGTCTCGCCGTAGGCTCGGGCCTGCGCCGGCGAGCGCACGTCCGGCTCGGTGACGATTTCCATGAGCGGCACGCCAGCGCGGTTGAAGTCGACCAGCGTGTGGCCGCGGCCACCGTGCTGCAGTCGCGCGGTGTCCTCTTCGAGGTGCGCCCGGGTGATGCCGATGTCGACATCGGCTCCTTCGCTCGGGACCGGCACCCTCAGCCGGCCGTTCGAGCACAGCGGCAGTGCGTACTGGCTGATCTGGTAGCCCTTCGGCAGGTCGGGGTAGTAGTAGTTCTTCCGCTCGAAGCGGACCGCCTCGGTCTCGATGTGGCACTCGAGCGCGATGCCGGTCAGCATCACCAGCTCCACCGCCCGCCGGTTGATGACCGGCAGCGTGCCGGGCATGCCCAGGCACACCGGGCAGACGCGGGTGTTCGGCTCGTCCGCCTCGCCCGCCTGGACCCGCGTCGGGCACGAGCAGAACATCTTCGACTCGGTCTTCAGCTGGGCATGGACTTCCAGGCCGATGACCGTCTCGTACTTCGGTGGCGCGCTGACCATGGCCCGATTCTATCGGCCGCCCGACAAGGGGGAGCTCTGGCGCGTCGACCGTGCCGCGGCCCGGCTATCCTCTGCGCCACGCCATTGGAGTACTGCTGCCTTGAAGATCGGCGAGTGGGACAACCTGGGACGGGCACGCGCCGTCCTGCAACGTCAGCTCGGGGAGCTGGGCGCGGCCGAGTACGCCGCCCACGTGACCCTGAACCCGGACAACGGACGGCTGCGGATCTACGTGGCGACCGACATCGGCCTGCTCGAGTACGCATACGGCCCCGCCGGCGCCGATCCGGAGGGTGCCTGGATGCTCCGCGGGCAGCTCTACCGCTGGTCGAGCGTGAA
>DASSEC010000308.1:0-3689 GCA_035696685.1 Candidatus Limnocylindria bacterium
TCCTGAAGGGTGTGGAGATGACCGTGAAGCGGCAGGAGGTCGTGGTCCTCATCGGTCCATCCGGAAGTGGCAAGACGACGTTCTTGCGCTGCATCAACCACCTCGAGCGGATCCAGCAGGGTCGCATCTTCGTGAACGGCCACCTGATTGGGTACCGCGACGTGGACGGCCGGCTGGTCGAGGACAAGGAGCGGAGCGTCGCTCGGCAGCGGGCCCAGATCGGGATGGTGTTCCAGCGGTTCAACTTGTTCCCGCATCTGACCGCGCTCCAGAACGTGACCGAGGCGCCGATCCAGGTGCGGGGCGAGGACCAGGAGAGGGCGCGCGAGATGGGCGTCACGCTGCTGGAACGGGTGGGCCTGGGCGCGAAGGTGGATGCCTATCCCACGCAGCTGTCCGGCGGGCAGCAGCAGCGCGTGGCGATCGCGCGGGCGCTGGCCATGAAGCCGGCCCTCATCCTGTTCGACGAGCCCACTTCGGCGCTGGATCCGGAGATGATCGGCGAGGTGCTGGACGTGATGCGCGAGCTGGCGCACGAGGGCATGACCATGATCATCGTCAGCCACGAGATGGGATTCGCCCGGGAAGTCGCCGACCGGGTGGTGATGATGGACGAGGGCATCATCCTGGAGGAAGGCACGCCCGAAGAGCTCTTCGCCGGCGGCCAGCACGAGCGAACCCAGGCCTTCCTTTCCAAGATCCTGTGAGAGGTCGCCGCCCGGTGGCGCAACCGAATGGCCGGTCCCGACGTCGTTAGCAGCAGGCACAGCGATTGCATGTGTCTGCGCTCGCAAGCCGCTTGGCTGAGACATAGGGAGGGGAGACCAATGGTCACCCGGCAGTGCACCCACTGTGACGCCGAAATCGAGGTCCCGGCCAAGGACCGCATCAACTGCCCCGTGTGCGGCCTCGATCCCGACCTGCCGCCTCTGGCGTATCGGTTCGATGACGCCCCGGCCTTCTTCCTGGCCGGTGATCCCCGTCGGCCCATCCCCGTTGAAGCTGAGCTCGTTCGCGTCGCCTGACGGCTCCTACCGCCCCGGGCCGTAGACCTCCGCGCGAGGCAGCCGCGCCGCCTCATCCTCGGAGCGCACCCGGCGCTTGGCGAGCTGCAGCGCCGCCGGCACATCCTTGGGCTTCCCGCCCTCGTGCGCGATCAACCAGGCCAGGCCCCTCTGGGCGAGCTCCGCTCCCCCACCCGCCCCGGGCTCGATGAAGGGCAGCGTCACGAATTGGCGCCGCGCCATCCGCTCCACCTCGACCTGGAGGGCCGCAGCCGGCATCCCCAGCTCATCCGCGAGCGGCGTCAGGTCCACCGCGCGGTTCTGGAATCGACGCAGGTAGCGGAGGATGCGTGCGTAGAGCTCGTCGTGAAGCAACGGGTGGTTCGAGTCGGCGGCAGCGGCGGCCGTTCGCGCCGGCGCGCGACGTGACGCAGGTTTCCGCGCCGATGGCTTGGCCGGTGCGCTGGCGCGCGGCGGACGCTTGGCGGAAGTCATCGGCCCGAGGATAGCAGCGCAATCAGCCCTCGACCGATCCTGCCCGCAGCTCGACGCCGACCGGCACGCCCGCGGCCTGGCGCACGACATCGGCCAGGCGGTCGTCCCACTCGGCCTGGTGTGGCAGCCTCACCTGGCGCGTGGCGCCAGCGACCGGGATGTTGATGACCACTGGCACGCCGCCAGGGCGGCTGCGGACCGCCGCGGTGACCGACTCGATGGCTGGCAGCAGGCGGTCCATGTTCACGCCCTGCTCGAAGCTGATCTCGATGATGCCGAGCCCGGCGGGCATGGCGGTCAGCGGCACGGCATCGACGGGGACAGGCGGCTCCTCGGCAGGTTCGGCCGGAGCAGGCGGCGCGACGGGCGCGCCGACGGCGGCCGCCAGGTCCGCCACTGACACGGCGCCACGGGGCATCGCAGCCACGGGAACGGCGACGGGCTGGGGAGATGCGGCACCGCCATTGCCATTGCCGTTGCCATTCCCCCGCCACTGCCCGCCTCCGCGTGAACGGAGCAGGCGGTCGCGCTCCGCCGAATAGGCGGCCGGGCCCATGCGGACGGCGTCGTCCCAGGCGTGCACCGCCTCGCACAGGATCTGCGCCGAGTCGTCGCGATGGTCGACGCGTCCGGACACCAGGACGATGGAGTCATCGGCCCAGGCGTTTGCCGTATCGGCGAAGACCTTCGGGAAGACGACGACCTCCACCGATCCCTGCAGGTCCTCCAGCGTGGCGACCAGCATCGTCGCGCCGGCACGGGTGATGACTCGGCGGCTGGACTGGATGATGCCGCCCAGCGTGACCTTGGCCTGATCGCTCTCCTCCGCCAGCTCCCCGGAGTAGGCGGTGACGAAGTCGGGCAACTGCGCCTCGATGTCTCGCAGCGGGTGCTCCGACAGGTACAGGCCCAGCAGCTCCTTCTCCCACCGCAGGCGCTCGCGGCGCGGCACGTCGTCCTCGTCGGCTCCGGAGTCCCCGGAGGATCCGGCTGCGCCGATGGCTGCCGCCGGCTCCGCCGGCGCGCTGAAGAGATCGAACAAGGTGCCCTGGCCTGCCGCCACGTCGCGCTGGTGGCGAGCGCCCGCCTCGAGGGCGTGGTCCAACCGCGTCAGCAGGCCGCCCGGCGAGCCGAGCGAGGTCATGGCGCCCGCCTTGATCAGCGACTCGACCACGCGCTTGTTCACCGTGCGCAGGTCCACGCGGCGACAGAGGTCGTCGAGCGAGGTGAACTCACCGGTCGCGTCCGAGATCTCGGAGCGGCCCTCGCGCGCGGCGACCACCGCCTCGATCGCCCCCTCGCCAACGTTCTTGACGGCGGCCAACCCAAAGCGGATGGCGGACGTGCCATCGGCGTCGTCTTCGACCGTGAAGTCAGCATGCGACCGCTGGACGTCCGGGGCGCGGACCTCGATGCCCAGCCGATGGCATTCGGCAATCACGGCGGCGACCTTCTCGGCCCGCTCGCGGAATCCGTTCAGCACCGCGGTCATGAACTCGACCGGATAGTTCGCCTTCAGGTATGCCGTCTGGTAGGCGATCAGCCCGTAGCAGGTCGCGTGCGCCTTGTTGAACCCGTAGCGGGCGAAGGGCTCGAACGCGGCGAAGACCTGGTCCACCACCCCTGGCGGGATGCCCTTCTTCTTGGCACCGGCCTTGAACTTGGCCTCGTGCTCGCGCAGGACGGATTCTTTCTTCTTGCGGATCGCATAGCAGAGGTTGTCCGCCTCGGGGCCGGTGTAGTCGGCCATGGCGATGGCCGCGGTCATGATGTCTTCCTGGTACACGAAGATCCCGTAGGTGTCGCGGAGGGCCGGCTCCAGGGACTCGTGGAGGTAGGTGACCGGCTCCTCGCCGTGCTTGCGGCGGATGTAGGACGGGATGTTGGCCATGGGGCCGGGACGGAATAGCGCAACCATCGCCGCGAGGTCGCGCACTTCGGTTGGCCGCAGCTCCTTGACGTAGCGGCGCATCCCGCCGCCCTCCAGCTGGAAGATGCCGGTGGTCTCACCCGTCGAAAGCAGCTCGAAGGTCTTCATGTCGTCGAGCGGCAAATTGTCGACGTCGATCTCCACGCCGCGGTGGCGCCGGATCAGCTCAACCGCGTCCGCCAGGATCGTCAGGTTGATCAAGCCCAGGAAGTCGAACTTCAGCAGGCCCAGCGCCTCGCAGGCATGCATCTCGAACTGGG
>DASSEC010000309.1:0-2933 GCA_035696685.1 Candidatus Limnocylindria bacterium
GAGCTGCAGGCGCTGGCCGGCGGACGCCGCGTGCGGACGGTGGACGGCGTCCACGACCTGCTGCGCCGGATCGGTGACCTGCGCGGCGATGAGGTCGCGGCGCGCAGCGACCTGCCAGACCCCGAGGCAGCGCTTGCCGGCCTGGAGCGCGACCGCCGCATCGTGCCCCTGCGGCTGGCCGGGGAGCCACGCTGGATCGCCATCGAGGACGTGGCGCGCTACCGCGACGCGTTCGGCGCCAGCCCGCCGCCCGGCGTGGCCGAAACCTGGCTCCAGCCCGCAGATCCCGACGGGCCGGCGCCGCTCGACGCGCTGCTGCTGCGCTGGGCCCGGTCCCACGCTCCCTTCACGGCGGCCGCCCCGGCGGCGCGCTGGGGCATCGCCCCATCCAGGGTCCAGGAGCGGCTGCGCGATCTGGTTGCGGCAGGGTCGCTGCTGGAGGGCGCCTTCCGGCCAGGCGGCACCGAGCACGAGTTCGCCGATGCGGACGTGCTGCGCAGCCTTCGCCGTCGATCCCTGGCCCGGCTGCGGCGCGAGGTTGAGCCAGTGCCGGCGTCAGCCTTCGGCCGCTTCCTGCCCACGTGGCATGGCATCGGCTCGCAGGCGAGCGGACATGACCGACTGTTGGAGGTCGTGGCTCAGCTGGAGGGCTATCCCATCCCGGCATCCATCCTGGAGCGCGACCTCCTGCCAGTGCGCGTCCGCGACTACTCGCCGCGCCTCCTCGACGAGCTCGGCGGCGCGGGCGAGGTGGTGTGGATCGGTCGCGGGCCGCTGGGACGCGACGATGGCCGCGTGGCGCTGTATCGACGCGATCGTGCGGAGCTGCTTGCCTCGGCTGGTGCTTTCGAGCCCGGCGAGCGGCCCGACGGCGACTTGCACGTTGCGATCCGGCAGCAGCTCGAACGGCGTGGAGCCTCGTTCTTCGGCGGACTGCGCATGGCCATCCCCGCCCGCACCGACGACGAGCTGCTCGACGCCCTGTGGGACCTGGTCTGGTCAGGCGAGGTCACCAACGACACGTTCGGCGCCCTGCGCGCGCTGAGCCTGCCGAAATCCCGCTCGCGCAGCGCCCGACCCGGGCGTCCCGCCGGCATGGGTCCGCCCCGCGCGGCCGGCCGCTGGTCATTGACCGCCGATCTGGTGGGCGAGGGGCGCTCGCCGACGGAGCGGGGTCATGCCACGGCCATGGGGCTGCTCGAGCGTCACGGGGTGGTCACGCGAGAGGCCGTGCTGGCCGAGGGGCTGGCCGGTGGGTTCGCCGGGGTCTACGCGGTGCTGCGGGCAATGGAGGAAGCGGGCCGCGTGCGCCGCGGCTACTTCGTCGAAGGGCTGGGCGCGGCGCAGTTCGCCCTGCCGGGCGCCGTCGATCGGCTGCGCGCAGAGCGTGACGCGGATTCCGAGACGGCGCCGCGGGTCCTGCTGCTGGCAGCGGCCGATCCCGCGCAGCCGTACGGCGCCACGCTGCCCTGGCCGCGCGGGGCAGACGAAGACGAGCGCCTGCCGCTGCAGCGGGTGCCGGGCGCCTACGTAGTGCTGGTGGACGGCGAGGCGGCCCTCTACGTGGAGCGAGCGGGGCGCGGGCTGCTCAGCCTACCGGCGTTCGCCGACTCGGAGGTGGGTGGCCACGCGCTGTCGGCCCTGCCACGGTTGGTGGCGCCTGGTGGGCCGATGCGTGAGCTCCGCCTCGAGCGAGTGGACCGAGTCCCGCCGGCGGAGTCTGCCCTGGCCGCCCAGCTGCGCGAGCTGGGATTCCGGCCCAGCTATCGCTCGTGGCTGCTGCGGCCATCTGGGGCCGGGCCAGCGAGCCGCGGGTAGACATGTCGGGGCACAAAGAAACGTCCCGTAGGAACCTTGCCCGACCCCGTTGATGCAATCGCGGGAATCGTGCCCGGCTCCTCCGGGACAAGAACTACATTAGGGCGTGGTGTCCCGGGGCGCCACCCACTTGTCCACGAACTTCGCGGCGGAATGGCCGACTTGTCCACAGCCCGTCCACATCGGCGCAGGTTGCGGATAGTGCGTGAGCCTGATGTTCGGTCGGGCAGGGCGTACCGTTGCGGCGTACCTTTGAGCGAATCCGCCCGTCCGCATGCCGACGTACCCATGAATGCACATCGTCCACCGAGCACCGACGGAGATCTCATGCAAGAGGTCGTGGCAGGGTCCCAGGAAGCACTGGGCCTGCTGTACGACCGGCACGTTGACGGCGTCTTTGCCACCGCCCGCCGCGTGGCCGGCGATCGGCAGGTAGCCGAGGAGGTCGTCCAGGAGACGTTCCTCACCCTGTGGAACCGGGCAGAGCGCTTCGACCCGCGGCTGGGCAGCCTCGCCGCCTGGTTGCGGCGCATCGCCCGGAATCGCGCGCTGGACAGGTTGCGGTCCGCTGCTCGCCGTCCGCGGCTGCTTGCGGCGGGGGCCGTTGCCCGCGACAACGAGCCGGTGGGCGACGCGCTGGAGCGGCTGGCCGGCTCCACTGGCGGCGGTCCGGCCGTCGATGGGGAGGACCCGGCTGATGCAGTCGTCGCGTCATGGACCCGGGATCG
This sequence comes from Candidatus Limnocylindria bacterium, assembly GCA_035696685.1. Classification (GTDB taxonomy): domain Bacteria; phylum Chloroflexota; class Limnocylindria; order QHBO01; family QHBO01; genus DASSCW01. Next base: position 2,547 of record DASSEC010000309.1, read on the forward strand.
GGTCCGAAGCGAGATCGAGGCGATGCCGGCCGACGAGCGGTTGGTGATCGTCATGGCGTACGACCAGGAGCTCTCACAGGCGGAGATCGCGGAGCGCCTGGATTGGCCACTCGGCACGGTGAAGACGCGAACCCGCCGCGCGCTGGCCAGGCTGCGCGCCGCGCTGTCCCCCGAGCTGGCACCAGGAGCCGATCGCGCGCCGGAACCTGCCGCGCGCGTCACCGAGCCGATCTTCGTGCGCACTGGAGCGACCCGTGAACCACGCTGACGTGCGCGAAGCCCTGGAGGTCGCGTCGGCGGAGCCGAGCGGCATCGACGGGTACCTGGCCGGCGGCTCGCCACAGGCGGAGGACGTCAACCGCCACCTCGGAACGTGCGAGGCGTGCC